>CBFGQE010000736.1:0-1829 GCA_965650815.1 uncultured bacterium | reverse complement strand
CGGGGCCACCTTTCAGATCAAGTGCCCCATCTTGTCCTTCTTCGTCTTGAGATACTTCGCGTTGTGCGGATTGGCGGCGACGCGGATGGGGACCTGCTTGGTGATCTCCAGCCCATAACCTTCGAGGCCCACGACCTTCTTCGGGTTGTTGGTCAGGAGCTGGATGGTCTTCAGGCCGAGGTCGCAGAGGATCTGCGCGCCGAGACCGTATTCGCGGAGGTCGGAGGGGAAGCCGAGCTTCAGGTTGGCCTGGATGGTGTCGAAGCCCTTTTCCTGAAGTTTGTAGGCGCGGATCTTGGCGGGCAGCCCGATGCCGCGTCCTTCCTGCCGCATGTAGAGGATCACGCCGCGTCCGGCGTCGGAGATCTGCTGCATGGCCTGGTGGAGCTGCGGGCCGCAGTCGCAACGGCGCGAGCCGAAGACGTCGCCGGTCAGGCATTCGCTGTGGACGCGCACGAGCACGTTCTTCTTCCCGGCCACGTCGCCCTTCACCAAGGCGAGGTGGTGCTGGCCGTCGGTGGTGGACTGGTAGAGATGCAGGTCGAAGTCGCCGAAGTCCGTCGGCATCTTGATGGTCTCGACCTTTTCGATCAGGCGCTCGCTGCGGCGGCGGTAGCTGATGAGATCCTGGATGGTGCAGACCTTGAGCTTGTGCTTCTTGGCGAACTTCAGCAGCTCCGGCAGCCGCGCCATCGTGCCGTCGTCGCTCATGATCTCGCAGATCACGCCCACGGGCTTGCAGCCGGCGAGCCGTGCGAGATCGACGGCCGCCTCGGTGTGGCCCGCGCGCTGGAGCACGCCGCCTTCCTTGGCGCGCAGCGGGAAGATGTGGCCGGGCTGCACGAGGTCGAGCGGTTTGGTCGAGGCATCGACCATCAGCTCCACGGTCCGGGCGCGGTCGGCGGCGGAGATGCCGGAGGAGATGCCCGTGGCGGCATCGACGCTGACCTGGAAGTCCGTTTTGAAGGTCTCGCGGTTGTTCGCGACCATGCGCTCGATGCCCAGTTCGGCCAGGCGGTCGGCGGTGGTGGGCACGCAGATGAGGCCCCGGCCGAAGCGGGCCATGAAGTTGATCGCCTGCGGCGTGACCTTCTCGGCGGCCATGATCAGGTCGCCTTCGTTTTCGCGGTCGGCGTCATCGACCACGATGATCATCTTGCCGCGGCGGATGTCGGTGAGGGCTGATTCGATCGAATCAACGCTGGTTTTCATGCGTGGGGCGAACATACCGGCGACCCCTCCCGCCGCCAGCGGCAAAAAAGACGCGCCGATTCCGACCACATTCTCCCGCCCGTTCGTCTCCGGCTCAGAAACGCACCCGTCAGATCGGCCCCGCGTTGTCGGGCTTGCGCAGGCTGCACCAAGGCTCCTCCTGCGAGACGTCCCCCAGCGACGGATCGGCCGCGTTGGCCGGGGAAAGGATGGCGAGGAAGACCACCGGTTCGCGGAAGGGATTGTAGGTGCCGTGGACCTCGCCCTTGGGAATCAGCACCATCTCGCCCGGCTTCAAGATGCGCCTCTCCCGGCCGCACCATTGTTCGGCCTGGCCGGAGACGATGTAGATGATCTCCTCCCGCGTCGGGTGATGGTGGAACGGATGGCCGCCGCCGGGCGCCATGGTGGCGCGGACCATGAGCAGCTCTCCGCAGGGCACGATGTCCGGTCGGCACATCCAGGCGTCGAGCGTGAAGGCGGTCTGCTGGGTGATCGTTTCGGCGGCGGTGACGAAACGGCGCTGGGCGATGGCATCGGTGGACATGGCGAGGATCGTTGGCCGCCAGCAAACCAAGAGTCCCCTCCCGCCGGGGAGCGGAAATTTCGGCCACAGA
>CBFGQE010000735.1:0-1837 GCA_965650815.1 uncultured bacterium | reverse complement strand
TGCCAGTCGGTCTCGGTGGAGTGGCCGGTGCGGGCCGGGCCGCGCCATTGGGGCCAATCGCCCGCGAGAACCGACGGCACGGAGGACGCGGCCGAGAGCAGGGCCGCACCGAGGAGCAAGGCGCGAGAATTCATGGCGGATGGACTGACGGAAACCCCGCGCCTTGTCATCAAAAGAGTCGCTGAGTTCGGACGAAGCGGCGGCGGGTCGCTCCTTTCGCCGGATTGCTTTTCGACGGCGCCCGGGCCATTCCGGAACGATGAAGATCGAAGGCATCCAAGGCTGCTACGTGAAGACCGGGGGATTGTTCTACTTCGCCCGGATGTGTTCCAAGATCCGGCTCCACGCGGCGGGGAAACTTCCGGCCGACTACTTCGACATGCTTGGCCAGGGCTTCGACGGGCGCACCTGCCGCTACCTGTGGGTGAAGTATGACGACGTGAAACGCGAGGTTCTCTCCGGCAAGTCCGACGCCGAAGTGCTGGAATGGTGCTTCGTCCACGGCCGTCGCCTCACGGACGAAGAGGTGCTCATCTACAACAGCTTCATGAGCAAACGCGGCTGGCGCGACGACGAGACCGACGGATTCATCCCCGCCACGATCCGGGAGTATGGCCTGACCGACAACGGCCAGCTCTTGACCGACTTTGACCTCATCGAGATGGACGAAGGCCGCTGGTCGCCCGAGATGTGGCGCGAGGCGTGGAAGTAACCGCCCTGGATTCAACAATCAGTTCATGTCCATCGCCCGCGCCTACACCGATTGGTCCGCCACCTACGACACCGACCGGAACCGCACCCGTGACCTCGACGCGGAGATCTGCCGGAGCCAGTTGGCTTCGCTTCGTCCCAGATACGTCGTCGAACTCGGCTGCGGCACGGGCAAGAACACCGCCTTCCTCGCCACCATCGCGGGCAGAGTTCTGGCCCTGGATTTCTCCGAAGGGATGTTGGCCCAAGCCCGGCTTAAAGTGACGGCTCCAAACGTCGCCTTCCGGGTCGCCGACCTGATCCAGCCTTGGCCCGAGGAAACCCACGGCGCTGACCTGATCGTCGGCAATCTCGTGCTGGAACACATCGAGGATCTCCGGTCCGTCTTCGCCCAAGCCGCCCAATCATTGGCTCCGGGCGGACGTCTCTTCTTCTCCGAACTCCACCCCTTCCGCCAATACCAAGGCACCCAGGCCCATTTCCAACGCGACGGCCAGACCGCGCCCATCACCGCCTTCCAACACCACGTCTCCGACTACCTGCATTCCTCCCAAGCTGCCGGTCTGGTGCTCGAGGACCTCGGCGAGTGGTGGCACGCGGAGGATGCGGGCAAACCGCCGAGGTTGCTGACGGTGCTGTGCCGCAAACCGTCGGCACAGGGGCCGTCTTGATAGGGTTCCACCGGGCGGATGCTCAGAAATCCGTGTCCGCCTTCTCGAAGTTCTCTTCCTTGATCCACACGTTGCGGTAGCGGACGTCGTGGCCCTCGCACTGGAGCTTCAGTCCGCCGGGCGTGTCGGTGATGCCCTTGCCGCCGTCGTTCCCGCCGTCGAGGCCCGAGTTGGGGCCGCCGTAAACCTGCTGGATGACCTGGTTGGTGTGGACCTTCACGCCGTTGAAATAAACCGTGACCACCGGCTTCTCGACGAGCTTGCCGTCCTTGAACCGCGCGGCGCGGAACTGGAGGTCGTAGGCGTTCCACTGTCCGACGCCCTTGTAGGCGTGGTAGGGCGAAGGGGAATCGTTGATGACCGCCCCCATGCCGTGGCTGGTCTTGTCGCCGTCCTTGATCTGGATCTCGTAGCGGTTCTGGAGATAGACGCCGCTGTTGCCGCCGGGATTGTTG
>CBFGQE010000734.1:0-1851 GCA_965650815.1 uncultured bacterium | reverse complement strand
TCCGCGTCAAGACCGACGAGGAATCGGGCCAGACGATCATCGCCGGCATGGGCGAGCTGCATCTCGACATCATCGTCGACCGCATGCGTCGCGAGTTCAAGGTCGAGGCGAATGTGGGTGCCCCTCAGGTTGCCTATCGTGAGACCATCACGCGCGCTGCCGAGATCGACTACACCCACAAGAAGCAGTCGGGTGGTTCGGGTCAGTTCGCCCGCGTGAAGATCGTGTTCGAGCCGAACGAGGAAGGCGACGACTTCAAGTTCGAGTCCAAGATCGTCGGCGGTTCGGTGCCGAAGGAATACATCCCGGGCGTCGAGAAGGGCATCCAGAGTGTGCTCTCCTCCGGCCCGCTGGCTGGCTTCCCGATGCTGGGCGTCAAGGCGACCCTGATCGACGGTGCCTACCACGACGTTGACTCCAGCGTTCTGGCGTTCGAGATCGCGGCCCGCGCCGCCTTCCGCGAAGGCGCCCAGAAGGCCGGTGCCCAGCTGCTCGAGCCGATCATGAAGGTCGAGGTCGTGACCCCTGAGGATTATGTCGGCGGCGTCATCGGCGACCTCAACGGCCGTCGCGGCCAGATCCAAGGCCAGGAGAGCCGCGGCATCGCCGTGGTCATCAACGCCATGGTCCCGCTGGCCAACATGTTCAAGTACGTCGATACGCTGCGTTCGATGTCGCAGGGCCGCGCCCAGTACACCATGCAGTTCGACCATTACGAGCCGGTGCCGAATGCGGTGGCTCAGGAAATCCAGAAGAAATACGCGTAGTTCCGACGAACGCGCACTAGGAAAGCCAGGCCGCGAGCGGCCGCAGACTATGGAGACTTCACATGGCCAAGGGTAAATTTGAGCGGACGAAGCCGCACGTCAACATTGGCACGATTGGTCACGTTGACCATGGCAAGACGTCGCTGACGGCAGCGATCACGAAGTACTTCGGCGAGTTCAAGGCGTATGACCAGATCGACGCTGCTCCCGAGGAGAAGGCGCGCGGCATCACGATTTCGACGGCGCATGTCGAGTACGAGACGGAAGCCCGTCACTATGCGCATGTCGACTGCCCGGGCCATGCCGACTATGTGAAGAACATGATCACGGGTGCCGCGCAGATGGACGGTGCGATCCTGGTCGTGTCGGCTGCCGACGGCCCGATGCCGCAGACCCGCGAGCACATCCTGCTGGCCCGCCAGGTCGGCGTTCCGGCGATCGTGGTGTTCCTGAACAAGGTTGACCAGGTCGACGACGCGGAGCTTCTGGAGCTGGTCGAGCTCGAGGTTCGCGAGCTTCTGTCGAGCTACGAGTTCCCGGGCGACGACATTCCTATCGTGAAGGGCTCGGCTCTTGCTGCCCTGGAAGACAGCAACAAGGAGATCGGCGAGAACGCGGTTCGCGCTCTGATGGCCGAGGTCGACAAGTACATCCCGACGCCCGAGCGTCCGATCGACCAGCCGTTCCTGATGCCGATCGAGGACGTGTTCTCGATCTCGGGTCGCGGCACGGTGGTGACGGGTCGCGTCGAGCGCGGCATCGTGAAGGTTGGCGAGACGGTCGAGATCGTGGGCATCCGCCCGACCTCGTCGACGACGGTGACCGGTGTCGAGATGTTCCGCAAGCTGCTCGACCAGGGCCAGGCCGGCGACAACATCGGCGCTCTGCTGCGCGGTGTGGATCGCGAGGGCGTTGAGCGTGGCCAGATCCTGTGCAAGCCGGGTTCGGTGAAGCCGCACAAGAAGTTCAAGGCCGAGGCCTACATCCTGACGAAGGAAGAGGGTGGCCGTCACACGCCGTTCTTCACGAACTACCGTCCGCAGTTCTACTTCCGCACGACGGACGTGACGGGCATCGTGACGCT
>CBFGQE010000733.1:0-1853 GCA_965650815.1 uncultured bacterium | reverse complement strand
GCGGGGAAGAAGTGAAGACGGATACCGGATGCCTGATCCCTGATACCGGATGTTTCCGGCGAGTTCGACTGTCCGAGCGAGGACGATTCGATCAATCGCGGTTTGACGTTCGACTACAGAAGGCCTTTCCCCATCCGGAATCAGGTATCCGGCATCTGGGATCAGAACCTTCCCCTCCCCTCACTTCGTTTCGACCGAGATGACCCGGAGCCCCACCGGCTCCAGTTCCGTTTCGTCCACGAAGCCGCGCGGCAACGGGCGGTCCACCGACGAGGCCGACCGCGCCTTCTCGGCCGCAGAGAGCTTGGCGAAGGGATTGAACAGGTTGAGGAACCCTTTGAATCCCCCGCCCTTCACCGCCTGCGGGACCGCGCCCGTGTAGTTGAAGCGCCGCCCTTCGATGCCGTCGATGGGAGCCACCGAAATTTCTGGCGTATTCGCGGTCCCGAGCGACATCGGCGCGGACTGGAAAGTCGCCCCGATCGCCGGGCTCTCCGCGGTGCCCGACGCGGGGGATTCCGCCGCCACCAGAGGAGCGGCCGGAAGTTCCTTGGAGACTGATCCTGCGTCGGTAACGGACGCATTCGTCTGGGCGGAGGACAGGTTGACGGCCACCACCAGGGCACCTGCGGAAATCCACGCGCGTTTCATGCCTTCACAGTGCCCGGCTCCTCCCGCGCGTCAATCGTTCGGCCTGTCGCACCGGCCGCTGCCTCGGCCGGTTCTTGCGCTTTGCCCGAACCCGTAGCGCCCGACACCAAATTGTCTCCGCTTGGGGCGGCCAGGCCCGTTGACAATCCGGCGCTAACGCGCGACACCTACAGTGGGCGAGGCCGGGACGGCCTCGAAAATGCGTATGGGTTAAAACTCGGGTCAACGCGGTTTCTCCAAAGGGCAACACCATGAAAAAATCATTCCCGTTAATTCGTCTCGGTTGCGTGGCCGCCGTCTGTGCGGCCTCTCCCTGGGTCTCCCGGGCCACGGTCGTGACTCTCGACTATTCGGCTCCTTGGGCCGGACCGGTCCATCCCAACACCGGGCCGCTCCTCAGAGCGACCCTTTCGGACGTCGGTGCGTTCAGCACCAGCGTCAACTTCCTGCTCGAACCGCTCGCGATGGCGACGGGCGAGTATGTCAACAACTGGGGCTTCAACTTCTCGGGGGCCGTTTCGGGCCTCACGTTCCTTTTCACCCCGCCCACCGGCTTCGATCTTCCGACTCTCCAGATCCCGGCCGGAACGATGGGCGGCGGCAACCCGCCGTTCGACTTCAGCCTCGCCTTCAGCACAAGCGGCGCGGGCGGGGGCGCCCATCGGTTCCAGAACGGCGAGTCTCTCTCCTTCACCGTCTTCCGCTCCGGCGGAGGCCTGCTCACGGTGGACGACTTCCTCGAGTCCATCTCCTTCGCGGGACAGGACCTGTTGTCGGGAGTCTTCTTCGCGGGCGGCGCAACCAGCTACCACTACAAGGGCGAGCTCCAGCCGCCGCCCCCGCCAGTGACGGAGCCGACCACGCTGGCCTTCGGCGGCCTGCTGATCGCCGGATTGGCCTTTGCCGAAGCGCGCCGGCGACGGGCCTCGGTTCAACCGGATATCGCGGCGGTTCCCGCCTGAGCGCCTGCGCTCTAAACCGTTTCGGACGCCTTCGATCTCCGGTCGAAGGCGTTTTCATCGGAAGCCGGGCACTTCGCCGTTCTTGGCACCCAGTCGCCTTTCCAGATAGGAGGAAGCGCTTCCCGCGCCGCGCCGCACCCGCTACAAGCACGGCGTGTCCAAGCGCTTCACCTCCATTTTGGCCGCGCTGATCGGGGCGGCCGCCGTCTCCCACGCCGAGGAATACTACTGCCATTTCCA
>CBFGQE010000732.1:0-1857 GCA_965650815.1 uncultured bacterium | reverse complement strand
AGCCTTCTTCGCGAAGATGGCTCCCAAGGTGGAGAAGGCCTTCGCCGATATCGCCGCCCTCGAGGCCGGTGCCATCGCCAACCCCGACGAAGGCCGCATGGTCGGCCACTACTGGCTGCGCAACGCATCGCTGGCACCGACCCAGGAGCTGCGCGACGCGGTCACCAAGCCCCTCGCCGACCTGAAGTCCTTCGCGGAGAAAGTCCACACCGGCCAGATCAAGCCCCCGGGCGGCGGCATCTTCCAGCGCATCCTGCTCATCGGCATCGGCGGTTCCGCCCTCGGCCCGCAACTTGTCGCGGAAGCCATCGGCCACGGCGCGCGGATGCCGATCCACTTCTTCGACAACACCGACCCCGCCGGCATCGACCGCGTCCTCTCCGACATCGGCACCGCCGGTCTCGCCAACACCCTCGTCGTCGTGATCTCCAAGTCCGGCGGCACCCCTGAGACCCGCAACGGCATGGTCGAGGCCAAGGCCGCCTACGACGCCGCGGGCATGGACTTCGGCAAGCACGCCGTGGCCGTGACCGGCGAGGGCTCGAAGCTCGACCAATTCGCGGTCAAGGAAGGCTTCATCGCCCGCTTCCCGATGGAAGATTGGGTCGGCGGCCGCACCTCCGTGATGTCCACCGTGGGCCTCGTGCCCGCCGCGCTGCAGGGCATCGATATCGACGCCTTCCTCGCCGGTGCCACCGCCATGGATGCGGAGACCCGCAAGCCCGGCGAAAAGAATGCGGCGATGCGCCTCGCGCTCGCCTGGTATGCCTCGGGCAATGGCAAGGGTGAGAAAGACATGGTGGTCCTGCCCTACAAGGACTCGCTGGTGCTGTTCTCCAAGTATCTCCAGCAGCTCGTGATGGAGTCGCTCGGCAAGGAACACGACCTCGACGGCAACAAGGTCAACCAGGGCATCGCCGTTTACGGCAACAAGGGCTCGACCGACCAGCACGCCTACGTCCAGCAGCTCCGCGACGGCGTGCCGAACTTCTTCGCCACCTTCATCGAGGTCCGCAAGGGCCGCCACGGCGACTCGATCGAAGTCGAGCCGGGCAACAGTTCCGCCGACTACCTGCAGGGCTTCCTGCGCGGCACGCGCAAGGCGCTCTACGATTCCGGCCGGAAGTCGGTCACCATCTCGATCCCGGAAGTGACGCCCTTCCAACTCGGCGTGCTCATCGCCCTCTTCGAGCGCACCGTCTCCTTCTACGCCTCCCTGGTGAACATCAACGCCTACCACCAGCCGGGCGTCGAAGCCGGCAAGAAGGCCGCCGCCGTTTTCCTCGACCTTCTCGGTGCCGTCCGCAGCCGCCTCGTCTCCGAAGCGAAGACCGCCCAGCAGATCGCCTTCGAGACCGATGCCGATCCGGAGGATGTCTATCACTGCCTGGTGCACCTCTCCTCCAACGGCGAGGCCCAGATCTCCATCGGCGACACACCGGCGGAAGACAGCTTCTCGCTGTAGGCGGCGCTGGCTTCGCAAGCCGCGGCCGATCTTCGGACCAAGACGACACCTCCGCGGCTTGCACCTCTCTGCCAAATGAGTGCGGCCGCGGGATCATCTCAGATCGCATGCGAGATCTCCGATGGCACGGCCTCGAGATCGTGGCAGGCGCGGATGAATCCCGCCGCGCTCCACGCCTGATAGGCCTTGCCCATCGGCCGCCCCGTCACGCCGTGGTGCCATTCGTTGAATTCCCACGGGTGGGACGTGCCGAGCTGACAGGTCCTCGCGAGCTTCACCAACTCCCGCTGCGCGAGTTCTCCCAACCCGAGCCGGTGGATGAAACGCACCCACATCGAGCCGATGAAGGGCCATAAGCCGCCGTTGTGGTAGTGGTTGGGCAGATTGAGAAG
>CBFGQE010000731.1:0-1857 GCA_965650815.1 uncultured bacterium | reverse complement strand
GGATCCTGAACCGCTTGTAGCCGTGCTTGAACGGCAGCCCGTCGATGAACTGGAAAGCCGAGGCCTTCAGCTTTTCCAGTTTTCCCGGGTCGGAAAGATCACGGCCCGTCCGCGCGGCTTGTGTCTTGAAAATCTCCTCGGCGCGATCGCGCCAGGCGTCGCGTGGAGCGGTGGCGACGACGACCAGCGGAGCCTCGGTGATCTTCGCCTGGCCAAAGGAGGCTTCGCGCAGCCGGGCCCGGCGTTCGGGGGTGCGCAGCACTAGGAAGCGCCAAGGTTGGAGATTGTAGCCCGAAGGCGCCTCGGCGGCGAAGCGCAAGGCGCGGTCCACGATCTCTTGCGGCACGGGTTCGTCGCGAAAACCGGGCATCGCCCGTCGTCCGCGCACAAGCGCTTCAAACGCCTGGGCGGCGGCCGGCAATTCGGAGAGACCGGACAGGGGGGCGACGGCGGTGGACATGATGTGGGTGGTTTTCGCGACGAAGCGTGCGGGCGGGATCGGAGCGGGTTACTTGACGATCAGGTTGTTCTTCACGTCCTGCACGCCTGGCACCGAGCGGGCTACGGCGGTGGCGCGTTCCTTCTGCGCTTCGGAGTCGACGAACCCGCTGAGTTGCACCGTGCCGCGGAAGGTTTCGACCTGAACGTCGCGTGCTTTGACCATTTCGTCGGAGACGAGCGCGGATTTCACCTTCGCGGTCAGCGTGGAGCTGTCGATGTATTCGCCGGTGCTCTCACGCGTCGAGGTGCTTGAGCAGCCCGAGACGAAGGCGCCGCCAACGACAAGACCGAGGGTGAGGCAAAGCAGGGTGGATGAGGTTTTCATGCGGATTGAGTTTTTGCGTGGATAATTTGTGCGGCCCGCGGGCGAAACCAGTTCGGCCGCGTCGCACTTCGTGAGCATAGGCCGCGACGAGAAGAGCCGCCACCCAGCCGACTTACGGGGTCGATATAGGGGCCGGGCCGCCCGGCTTCTTCGGGATTTGCGGCGACTCCGCCTGGAGGCGTAGCGGTGGCAGATGGCTGCCGACCACTATGGCCGCCGCGATGAGCACGAGGTTCTTGACGATGTATTGGCCCTCCATGGTGAGTTCGAAGGGCGGGCGGGCGAAGCAGACCTCCGGGAGGATGAAGAGCGGAAGGAAAGTCCCCGGCATCTGGAGGAATAGCAGAAGCACCCCGATGCGCACCAAAGGTCGCCAAAGCAGACACACCCCGATCGCCACTTCCCACCATCCGAGCAACGGGAGAAAAACGTCCGGCGGCAGCCAATAGATCGTGCGTTTGACGAGGTCGTTGGCGGGGCTCGCGTCGAAAGGTTTCAACAAACCGAACCAGATAAAAACCAGGGCCAAGGTCCACCTGAGCAGCGGGAACCCGATGCGTCCCAGCCATTCCCGCACCTGTCGATCCACGTGCTGCCAAGTCGCCGCCGCGCTGCAACGTTTCATCGGGCCACGTTACGCTGCTTTCCCGTGCCTCCGCATCCGGCAAAGCGAAGGTTGCAAACACCGGTAAAACCTCCGCTAAGACTCTAAAAGCCCTTGTGGTTGGCGAATAGGAATGTTTGTTAAACTCAACTCGTCCACGCGGATGCGCGTCGATGGGAGATTTACCTATGCCGTGTGGGGGACGCAACACTGATGCCGTCCAAAATGCTTTACGCGTAGCCTT
This sequence comes from uncultured bacterium, assembly GCA_965650815.1. Classification (GTDB taxonomy): domain Bacteria; phylum Verrucomicrobiota; class Verrucomicrobiia; order Limisphaerales; family CANJSG01; genus CANJSG01. The sequence continues at coordinate 183 of CBFGQE010000731.1, read as the reverse complement.
TGTGAGGCAGCAGCTTGCCGCCCTCCCTCTTCAACTCGAACCCATGCCTCATACACGCGCGAATTCGCTCAAAATCCTCGTCGTGGAGGACCGTGAAGAGGACTACCATTTTCTATCCATGCTGCTGAGTCGCCCGCAGTTGATGGAGGTTTACGAGCTGGACTGGGCTGTCTCCTTCGACGA
>CBFGQE010000730.1:0-1860 GCA_965650815.1 uncultured bacterium | reverse complement strand
CTGGACGGCCAGTTCAAGGCCTTCCCCGTCTTCGAGAACGAGCACGCGAACCACATCCTCGACGTGACCTACGCCCCGGCGCGGATCGAGCCGAAGCTGCTGCGCGAGGCGGAGCAGTTGGCCGCCGGCATCCTGGAGCAGCTCCAAGTGGTCGGGCTGCTGACCGTGGAGCTCTTCTACACCATGGATGGCAAGCTGGTGGTCAACGAGCTGGCCCCGCGCGTCCACAACTCCGGCCACGTCACGATGGACGCCTGCGTCACCAGCCAGTTCGAGCAGCAGATCCGCGCGGTCTGCGGCTTGCCCCTGGGATCGACCGAGCTCCGTGCCCCTGGTGCCGCGATGGTGAATCTGCTCGGCGATGTCTGGGAGAAGGGCGATCCCGATTGGGCCGCCGCGCTTTCCGATCCTCTGGTGAAGCTGCATCTCTACGGCAAGCGCGAGGCGCGTCGCGGCCGGAAAATGGGCCACCTCAACGCCACCGGCCCCAGCGCCGAAGCCGCTGCCGCCACGGCACTGAGGTCGCGGCAGGCGCTGACGGCGATGCACGGACGGTTGCTGGCCTGACGGCGAGCGTAAACCGGATGCCAGATTCCGGATGCCAGATGGCGGAGAATCCTGTCGCCTGAAATTCTCGCCTCGACCGTCCGCGCTCCTTCACGCCGGGACTTGGAAGAACCCTCCGCTGCGGCGATGCTCAGGACGACATGCAGACCGATCTTGCGGGAAAAGTCGTCCTCGTCACCGGCGCGTCCGGCGGCATCGGCCAAGCCATCGCCCGGCGCTTCGCCGAGGAAGGCGCCCACCTTGTGCTCCATTACCGGAAGAGCCGCGCGTCGGCGGAAGCCCTGGCCAAGGAACTCGGCGGCGTTGAAACCGTGGTCGCCCGGGCCGATCTCGCTAAGGAAGCCGAGGTGAAGCGCCTCTTCGCCGCCGCGCTCAAACGCTTCGGCCGCATCGACACCCTCGTGGCCAACGCAGGCTCCTGGGAGACGCGCGACGTGCCGCTGCACCAGATGTCGCTCAAACAATGGCGGACGACGCACGACGGCGTGTTGACCTCCGCCTTCCTCACGCTGCGCGAGTTCTTCAAGCAGGTGGCCAAGCAGCGGAGCGGCAACGCTGTGCTGATCGCCTCCACCGCAGGTGTTTTCGGCGAGGCCGGGCACGTGGACTACGCCTCGGCCAAGGCGGCGATGGCCTACGGGCTGACCCGCACCTTGAAGAACGAGATCGCCCGGATCGCGCCGCACACGCGGGACTATTGCGGCGGGCGCATCAACTGCGTCTGCCCCGGCTGGACTGTCGTGCCCCGCACCGCTTCGAAGCTCAAGGACACTACAGTCGTGAAACGGGTGGTCTCGACGATGGCGTTGCCGCAGATCGGCCGCCCCGACGACATGGCGAACCAAGTGGTCTTCCTGGCTTCGGACAAGCTGGCCCGGCACGTGACCGGCCAGACCATCGTCGTGGCGGGCGGCATGGAGGGACGCCGCCTCTGGTCGCCCGAGGAGATCGATCCGGAGATCGTATGAATGCCCGCGAGCCGGAGAACCCCACGGTGTTTCTTCAATCCGAGCATCGACACGGCCGGGCCGAGCCACGAACTTTTCCCCAGCAGCCCTAAGGCCGGATGAACCGGCAAAACCGGCCCCCGAAACCCAACCCGATCCCAACCGCGATGCCGGAAGCCGACCGCCAATCCCCCGACGCGATCCTCGACGCGCTGCCCGCCGTCGTGGCGATCATCGACCGGGCCGGAACCATCCTAGCCGTGAACGGGCTCTGGCGACGCGAGTTCGGCGGCCAGCCCGCCACCGGCTGGAACTACTTCGATCCGGGCACGGCGCAGGCCGAAGG
>CBFGQE010000729.1:0-1864 GCA_965650815.1 uncultured bacterium | reverse complement strand
CAAGCAGGTTGCAATTCGTGCCCGCTACAATTCCGTGCGGCGAGGAGCCCTCCGGAAGTCTGATCAAAGTAACGAACGTCCAAGGCTCCGCTCCTCGGGCGGTGCTAACAGAACTTGTGATCGTGCCGAAGCTGTTAGATGCAGCCACGCGGAACGTTCCCAAGGCGCCCGTTTGAAACGATTCCAAGGTCAGATTTGATGCCGTGTTGGAGATTGGCATGCCGTTCTTTTCCCAATGGTAGTCGATTGGGCCCTGTCCAGATGTGATGAACCTGATGACGCGACTTTGGCCAAACGCAATCAAGGGATCTTCTTCAAACCAATGACCCTCGATTGGCAGTATCGTGATGAGGGCTTCCTCGCTGAGATCGGATCCGAATGCGTTCGATGCGGATGCCCGATACCTGCCAGCGTCATTGGCTGCCACTTCTGGAACCGAGTAGGTGAGATTTGTAGCGCCTTGTATGGGCGTTCCGTCTTTTTCCCATTGGACAACGATCGGTGTAGTCCCGGAAATCGAAACACGGATGGAAAGCGCACCGCCCAAGCCGACTTGGGTTGAAGCAGGCTGTGCAATCAATCGGGCACCGCTTCCGAAGCCGATGGTCAGCTTGATATCGCCGGTGGTTCCGACGTGTCCGTCCACCGCGATGCAATATCGTGTTCCGTTGCTAACCAGAATGTTGGTTTTAGCGGTTAGGGAGTGAAATTTCTTCGGGTTGATCGGAACGAAGAAATCGTCGGCTGCGGCCAAGGAAATGAGCGATCCATTTTCTCCCGACTGATAGATGGCCATAACCGTATCGAATGAGCTGCCGTAGGTGTCGAATGTCGCTAAGCCATCTTGGGGAGCGACCCAAGTCCACCAGACCGTTTTGCCTCCTGCCCTCGGAGTGATGAGGTTCTCGTTCGACTCCCGGGTGGCTCCGAGATTTGAGCCGTGGGTTACGGCATTAGTGCCGGTCAGCTCAATCGCGTTGGCCAAGTGGTCATTGGACGGTGCCTCTTGGGCGAATGCGGAAGTGAAAACCGAGGCAAGAATGAGAAGGATGAGAGCGGCTTGGCGGACCTGTGTCATAAAACCTCCGTGATGTCCGGTGCGGCATACCGGGGTCACGGAGGAATGTCCACGAGGATTGCCGAATCGGGCCAGATTACTCCGCGTCGCTGCTTGGAGGAAGCGATGGAGCCGGGGCCTTTTTGACCTCCGCCGAGGGCAGCACCACCACTTCGATCCGGCGGTTCTGGGCGCGGCCTTCGGCGGTGGTGTTGTCGCCGATGGGCTGGAATTCGCCGCGGCCCAGCGCGCCGAGGCGGCGGGGATCAACGCCGCATTGGTCCTGGAGGAAACGCACGGCGGCGAGGGCGCGGGCGGCGGAGAGTTCCCAGTTGGAGGCGAAGCCGAAGCGGTTGCCGGCTCGGATGGGCACGTTGTCGGTGTGGCCCACGAGCTGGATCTGGCGGTCGGGCACGGACTGAAGCACGGCGGCGACCTTGCGCAGGACTTCCTGGCCGGCGGGTTTCAGCACCGCTTCGCCGGAGTCGAAGAGCACCTGGTCCACGATGTTCACGGTGAGGCGGCCTTCAAGATCGGAGATGGTGATGTCCTTGGACTCGATGGCGGCCCGCATTTCCTGCTCCAGCTTGGATTGCTGGGCTTGGGCTTCCTGCTGGAGGGCGGCCAGTTCGTCGGCTCGGGCCTGGGCTTCTTCGAGCCGGGAACGGAGTTCGGCGGTGGCCAGTTGGTTGGTTTCCACGCGGTCGCGGGCCGAGGCGAGTTCGGCCCGGGCGGCGGCCAATTCGTTGCGGTATTGCCAGGCCACGCCGCCGAGGATGAGGGCGACCATGACGAGGGCGACGACTC
>CBFGQE010000728.1:0-1876 GCA_965650815.1 uncultured bacterium | reverse complement strand
TGGTTTGTGGGGAAGGGGAATAGACGAAGGCCGGACCGGAACCAAGTCCCAAGGTTGAGGGTGGCAAACGGCGGAGCGGCGGACCCACCCCGCCATCTGGCATCTGGCATCTGGCATTCGGCATCTGCATCTTTCCCCCATGTCGTTTGCCGAACGCCTCGCCGCCATCCAGTCCCGCATCGCTGCCGCCTGCGAACGCGCCGGGCGCGCGCCGTCCGACGTGGCCTTGATGGGCGTGAGCAAGAACCACCCGCCCGAAGCCGTCGCCGAAGCCGCCGCCTGCGGCCTGACCCTGTTCGGTGAAAACCGCGTCCAAGAAGCCAAGGCCAAGATCCCGCTCAGTCCCGGTCGGCTCCATTGGCATCTGATCGGCCATCTCCAAACCAACAAGTGCCGCGACGCCGTCGCGCTCTTCGAGATGATCCAGGGCGTGGACAGCCTTCGTCTCGCCGAGGAGATCGACAAGGCGGCGGAAAAACAGGCCAAGACCATGAAGATCCTGCTGGAGGTCAACGTGGCCGGGGAATCCTCCAAGTTCGGCTACAAGCCCGAGGCCGTGCTGGCCGAACTCGATGCCATCAACGCCCTGCCGCGCCTGGAACTCCACGGTCTGATGACCATCGCGCCCTACACCCGGCTGGCCGAGGATGTCCGCCCGTATTTCCGTCGGCTGCGCGAGCTGAAGGATGCCTGCGAGCAGAAGATGGGCGTCCCGCTCCCGGTCCTCAGCATGGGCATGAGCGGCGACTTCGAAGTGGCCATCGAGGAAGGATCGACCCTGGTCCGCATCGGCACCGCGCTCTTCGGTGATCGGCCGAAGCCGCAGCGGGAAGGGGACGGAGGTTAACCGAAGAAGCCGCAGCCGCTCAATCCGTGGTGCCTTGCGGCTTGTGAAACGGGCCTATTTCCCGATCCAAGGCAGGAGAGGTTCACAACGCGCTTCAGCACAATTCCTTCTGGTGATTGGCAAAAAGCCAGGGCAGGCAGAAGCCCCGCGATGAAACCGGCTGGCCGGGATGTTGCCACCGTCGGATTGAGCCGATACGTTCCGCCATCTTTTACTGCCCGTGGAAAATCTACTGAACAACGTCTATCTCGCGCTGGTCGTCATCCTGCTCTTCGGCGCGGCCATCTTCCTGCACGAACTCGGCCACTATTGGGTCGCCCTCAAGCGCGGGATGAAGGTGGAGGAGTTCGCCATCGGCTTCGGACCCAAGATCTTTTCCTGGAAGGCCAAGAACGGAGTTCTTTGGTCCATCCGCTGGATACCCGCCGGCGGCTTCGTGAAACTGCCCCAGATGGTCACGTCGGAGGCGTTGGAGGGGAAGGCCGACGAGCAACTGCCGCCGGCCACGCCCTTCTCCAAGATCCTCGTGGCCGCCGCCGGCCCTGCGATGAACGTCATTTTCGCCTTCGCCATCGCCACGTTGCTGTATTTCACCGGCATCCCCACCCCGGTGAACCCGCCGGTGGTCGGCTTCATGGACCCGGATTCCGCCGAGGCCAAGCTGGGCATCCAGACCGGCGACCGGATCGTCTCCGTGGACGGCAAGCCGGTGAAGACCTGGAACGACGTGACGATGCACAGCATCCTCGCGCTGACCAACGTCCTCGCGGTCCAGATCGAACGGAACGGCGTCACCAACCTGTATCATCTGGAAACCGAGCCGAGCCAGATCGCCGGCAAGGTCCTGCGGCTGAACTCGCAGATGCATCCGCTGCTCGGGCGGGTGATTGCCGGTGGCCCGGCGGACAAAGCCGGATTGAAGGAGGACGACGAGGTCGTGCAGTTCGCCGGGGTGCCAGTTTCCACTTGGGAGCAGATGGTGGGCTTGGTCAAGAAGAGCGCGGGCAAGGAGTCCGTGGTGAAGTATCG
>CBFGQE010000727.1:0-1909 GCA_965650815.1 uncultured bacterium | reverse complement strand
CTATTCCGCGGAGACGCCCACCCAGTCCGGCCTCAGCCTTCGCGTCAAGGCGCCCCAAGATGGCTACACGCTCGATCCGACTCTAAACAACTGGTCGCCGACGGAGTGGACGATCGAGGTCTCCTTCCGGATAAACCAGACTAGCGAATGGGCCACGATTATCGGTCGCGACGGCACGAGCTGGCCCGGCACCGCCAAGTCGGATTTCTATTTCCAGAAGAACGGAACCAATGATCGCCTCCGTCTTGATTTCGCCGCCGCCGATGGCGGGCGTTACATCCTTGAGGCGCCCTTTGCCCTGACGCCAGGCACTTGGTATCACGCCGCCTTGGTGTGTGATGGCAGCAAAGTCTCGATGCATGTCGACCGCGGCGACGAGTCGGGTTACCAAGTGGTCGCGAGCACCTCTCTCGCAGGCACCAACAACGCCTTGGTCGCCAGCGGCCTAAACTGGACGTTCGGACGCGGGTGGTATTCCGGCAAGCACGCCGACCACGTCGACGGATGGCTTGACGATGTCCGGTTTACCGAAGGCGCGCTGACGCCCGCCCAGTTCCTGCACTCCAAGTCGGCGCCCGGGGCTGGCATGCCCAAGCTTGATGCCGCTCGCAACGGCGACGAAGTCTCTCTGACGTGGAACCTGCCCGACGTCGGGTCCGGCCACTTCGATCTGTATCGCCACAGCCGCGAGATACCGACTGGGCGCAGCCGCGTGGCGACGCTTTATCCGCCCACCAAATTGTATCTCGATCAAGTGCCGGACGCCGCCGCCACGTATTGGTATTGGCTGGTTGTCACGGATGCGGAAGGCAAGGTGACGACCGTCGGCCCCGTCGCATCCAAGCCCGTGGCGGTTTGGACCCCCTGATAACCGCTGACCCAGCCTGAGGCGCGGTGCGATTTTCTCGCGACCGCCTCGGGCGCGGGATCACGGATCACGAGGCCGAACCCTCGCTGGGCGCAGGTGCCGCTTGCTCGGCGCCGAGCAGCGGCGCAAGGCCGGCCCAGACGGTTTCGGCCATGCGCCGGTGGCCTTCTTCGTTGGGGTGGATTGCGTCGGCTTGGTTGAGGTCGCGCACACCGCCCACGCCATCGAGCAGGAACGGCACAAGCGTCCAGCCGTGCTTGGTCGCGATCTCGGGAAAGACGGCGTCGAACCGAGCGGCGTAGTCGCCCATGCTGGGAGGCATGCGCTGGCCGACGAGCAGCACGCGCGTCCCGGGCCGCTTGGCGCGCACGCGCGCGACGATCGCCTCCAGGTTGCGCTCCACGAGGGCCGGATCCAAGCCGCGCAGCCCGTCGTTGCTGCCGAGGGCCAGCACCAGGATCGACACCGGCTGGCGCAGCACCCAGTCGACGCGGCGCAGGCCGCCCGAAGTCGTGTCGCCCGAGACACCGGCGTTGACCACGCGCCAACGCGGCGCATCGGGTCCGGCGGGATCGACGAGCGCATCGAGCTTTTTCTGGATAAGCGCGGGGTAGGCCTGCGTCGCGGGATCCAGCAATCCGTAGCCTGCGGTGAGGCTGTCCCCAAGAAAGAGGATCACGCGGGGTGGCGCCTCGGAGGCGGATGCGGCCCGGACGGAGCCGAAGACGGAGGCGAGGACGGTTAGCAGGACGGCGAGCGGACGAAGCATGCGTGTGTCGAACATGGGGCGCGGCGGATGTTCCGCAAACGGACACACCTGGGTTGCCGCAGCCGGCTTCGCGCCGAAACAAATCGCCGGCCCGCGAAAGTTTGGACGGTTTCAAGGCTGTGTCTTGTAGATAAACCGGAGCAGCGTGAGCGAGAAAGGGCGCTCGGCCAAGGAGACCGAGGCGGAGGCGGACCGGAGGTCCGTGCCGCCGAGGGCGACGCCGGCCCGGCGCTCTTTCTCGTTTCACTCGTAGAGCGCCAGCGATGCTCCGG
>CBFGQE010000726.1:0-1917 GCA_965650815.1 uncultured bacterium | reverse complement strand
ACGGCTACTTCAACGCCTCCTCCTTCTCCGACGGAACGCTGCGCTTTCTCTGCCTGGCGACGCTGCTCCTCCAGCCCGACCTGCCCGCCATCGTGCTTTTGGACGAACCCGAGCTTGGTCTGCATCCCGCCGCCGTGACCCTGCTGGCGGACTTGCTTGCCTCGGCCGCCACCCGGACCCAGGTGATCGTAGCGACCCAATCGGTCACGCTGGTGAACCAGTTCGACCAGCAGGCTCTCTGGACCGTGGACCGTGAAGGCGACCAGAGCGTCTTCCGCCATCTCAGCGGCGAAGACATGACGAACTGGCTGGATGGCTACGCCTTGGGCGAGCTGTGGGAGAAAAACGTTCTTGGTGCTAGGCCATGAGCAAGCGTGTCCTGATCCTTGTGGAGGGGCAGACCGAGGAACGTTTCGTCAAAGACGTGCTGGCTCCGGCTTTTGTTGAGCAACAGCTCTATTTTTTCCCGACCCTTCTCGTAACGAAACACGTCAAGGACGGACCTCGGTTCAAAGGCGGCGTGACCAGTTTCGCTCGATTCACAAACGACCTCCGACGGCTGCTGCCAGCCCCCAAAGAGACCTTGGTCACCACGTTGCTCGACTACTACGGTTTGCCGACCGATTTCCCCGGCATGGCAACACGTCCTCCAAGTGGCAAACCGGCAGCGCGCGCGGTGCATGTCGAAAACTCGATCTTCGACCATTTCGGATCGCCGAGTAACTTTGTTCCGTTCCTGCTCGTCCATGAATTCGAAGCACTGTTGTTCTCCTCCGCCGTGGAACTCCCTCGGGTGGTGAATCAACCGAAGCAACAAGAAGCCTTCGCCAAAATCAGAGGCGGATTCACGACTCCCGAAGACATCAACGACCACCCGGACACCGCCCCCTCGAAGCGCATCCTGGGACTGTTTCCCTCCTTCAAGAAAACCCTGCACGGCCCTACCACAGCGCTTCGCATAGGATTGAACACCATTCGATCCGAATGCCCCCATTTCAACCAATGGATCAGTCGAATTGAGGTGTTCGCCCGAACCTGACTTTTCGACCATTCGAGCCCCGATCGGCCATGTCCAAACCCGCCCCACCGCCTCCCGTCTCTCCCGAAACCTGGCGCGCGCTGCTCGCCGCCGCCGCCGAGTTCGCCGCACTGAAACCGTGGGAGTTCGCCTACGACAGCGACGTGGTGGGCCTGGTCGATCCAGCCACCGGCGAGACGCGGATCGGCCAGGTGCTGGGCAACGCGGGCGAGGTCTTCGCCGCCGTGGTCTATCGTCGCAACGGACTGCGCTGGATTCTCGAGATGTTGGGCGACGATTCCGATCCGGAGGACATCAACACCGTGGAGGGCATGGACTGCGTGAAGCTGGAGTTCGTGGTCAAACGCGAGCTTTCGAAGGAGGACCTCTCGCTGCTGAAGGCGGCCGGGTTCAAGCCCGTCGGCAAGGGGCCCGTCTGGCCGCAGTTCCGCTCTTCCGAACCCGGTTGGCTGCCGTGGCACCTCACCCAGGCCGAAGCCGACCAGTTCCTCGCCGATCTGCCGCGTTTGTCCGCGTTCTTTCGCCTGTTCGAGCAAGAGCCGACGCTCTTCGACCAGCGCGAGCCGACGGAGATCCCCTTCCTGCCCGCCGTGTTGCCCGACCGTCCGTTGACCTCGGCGGATCTGGATTGGCGTCCACTGCTGCCGCTGCCGGTCGAGGGCTTCGAGCCGTTCCAAGCGACAGAGGCCGCGCTGGAGCCGTTGCGCAAGCTGGAGCGGCCACCGGGCCTGGTCTGCGAATACGACTGTATGCTGGTGTCGGGCGGAGCCATTCTCGAGCAGGGACGCCCCTGCTTCGGCCGCTACGGGATGCTCGTCGAATGCGGGCAAGGAATGATCCTCGGGCTGGACGTGCAACCGGGCGGCATCGCGCCCGGA
>CBFGQE010000725.1:0-1919 GCA_965650815.1 uncultured bacterium | reverse complement strand
CGTCCAGCCCCAGCCGGTGCCGTTGTGGTAGGCGGGCTTGCGGCGCGTGTCCTCGTCGCCCTCGTAGCGGCCCCAGTAGGGATTCGCAGGATCGTTGAGCAAGCGGCCGTCGTTGCCGTGGACCGGATGGGGCGGCGTCGCGGGCAAGGGAGCGAGCGAACGCAGGGAACCGGGGATGACCAGCCATTGCCGCGCGGCCTCCACGCTGCGCTGCGCCTTGTCGCCGGAGATCAATCCCAAGCTGACGAGGAAGAGCATGTTGCTCCGCAGCGTCTGGTCCAGGACGCACTCCGCAGCCGGTCGGCCGGAAGGACCAATGAGGCAATCGCCGAACCAGCCCTTCTCTTTCGCCCAGAACAGTTCCTCCACTTTCAGCCGCGCGCGCTCGGCCAAGGTTGCCCAGGGCTCGTGCAACGGAGCCGCGCCGAGGCGGTCGAGCTGCCGCAGCAGCCGGATCCACAGCGCCTGGATCTCCACCGGATAGCCCGCGCGCGGCGTGCCTGCGGGATAGTTCGTGTCCATCCAGGTGAAGTGGCTTGGGCTCCAGACCAAGGCCGACGCCGGATCGACGCGGATGCCGTTGGGCGTGCCTTTCAAGTAGCCCGCCGCAATCTCGTTCAATACGCGGGCAATGGTGCGCCCGGTGTCGTCCACGCGCTCGGCGTAGAAGCGCGCGGCCTCGGCCTCGCCGGCCGTCTCGCGGATGAAGGCCGCCGTTTCCTCCGCCACCACGCCATACCAGAGCGGCGCGTCGCTCGTGTCGCGGTTGGACGCGTTGTCGCCGTGGATGGTGTTGGGCAGCGTGCCGTTCTCGACGAAGCGCCCGAAGGTGACGAGCAGTTGCGTGACCGTCTGCAACGCGCCGCCCGCCAGCAGCCCGCGCGCGGCGATCAAGGTGTCGCGGCCCCAGTCGAGGAACCACGGATAGCCCGCGATGACCGACTTGCCGACGCCGCGCCGCACCACGTAGGCGCGCGAGGCGCGGGCCAGTTGGCGGCCCAGGCTGTCGTGCTCCGCCACGCCCGCGCGCTCGACGAAGACACGGTTGTCCGCCTCGCGCATCGCCGCCGCCTGGAGGCAGGTTTCCGGCGAAGGATCGGCCGCTTCCGCCGTGACAACCAGCGTCGCGCCCGCGTCGGCATCCAACGGCAGATCGAACCAACCGGGGCTGTAGGCGTCACCGTGTGCTACCTGTCCGCGCGTCTGCTCGACCGGATGCGCGCAGGTGGACCATTCCTCGCCGGAGAAAAACGCGCCGACATCGGAATACGCCCGGACAAAACGGTCCGCCGCCGGGGTGAAGGCAAAGCCTGCCTTGCCCTCCAGCACCCGCGTGTTCGTGCGGAAATGATGTTCGGCGGATGGGTTCCGCTCCGTCTGCGAATGGAAGCTCCGGTCCTCCAGATCGACGCGGAGGGTCAAGCGGACCTTGGCGGGGCCGGCGGATGCGCGCGCGAACCGCAGGACCACCGTGTTCTGCCCCTCGATCATGTCCGCCGTGAGCTGCACCTCCACGGTGCGTTCGTCACCGGCGTGCGCGCGGAAGGTCCAGACGGCGGGAGGCCCCGGATTGAAGGCGACGAGGTTCTGGAGGTTCAACGCGGTGATGAACCCGTCGGCATTGATCCAGGCGCGCAGGCGCTTGGCGAAGACGTGGCGGTCCACCGGCAGTTCCGCGTGGAGATTCGCGCCCAGCAGGCAGTCGTATTTGGAGAAGATCCGGCCGAGATCGACCGCCAGCCGCGCCATGCCGCCGCGCCCGTTGGTCAGCAGCACCGAGGCGTTCTCCGCCACCGGCGACGTCACGTCGAACTCGCCCTTGAAACACGGCCGATCCGCCAGCAAGGCCAGCGTGGCTCGGGTCCGGGAAACCGATTCGCCGAAGCGCGTCAGCGCCAGTTCCGCCCGTTCCTCCAGAC
>CBFGQE010000724.1:0-1922 GCA_965650815.1 uncultured bacterium | reverse complement strand
ACGGGACCGGGCGTGAAGGTGTAGTCCCAGCTCCCCACGTTTGTCGCCCCCACCTCCAATGTGGCCACGCGGCCAAACTCCGGCGAATCGATGACCGAGAGCGACCGCTTGTTCTCGCACAGGTAGAGCACCGTGCGGCGCAGCGCGATGGGGCTGACCGAGTAGAGGAAGCCGTTGATCAGGCGCGGCGTCTCGGCCACGCCGGACACGGGAAAGTGGAAGCGGTGATAGTCCACCGGGCAGAGCCGCGAGAAGACGATGGAACCGCCGGCAAATTCCCGCGCCAGTTCCGCGCTGCCCAGCAGCTCGGCCAAGTCCAGCCGCTGGCCCTTCACGTAGAAGCCCTCGGCCTTCGACAGGTCCTGGAGCCCGAGATGGCGTCCATCAGCCGGGAACGCGGCCACACGCGGATCGGGGTCCACCGGACGCGCCGAGGGCTTGAGCTTGCGGTAGAAGAACTCGTTGAAGCTGCGGAACGAATCCGGCCGGTCGGCGAATTCCGCCGCGTCCAGACCGTAGCGTTCGATGAAGCAGCCGACGCGCGAGCGGCTGATGCCGCGGTTCATCCGCCAGCCATACCAGCGGGAGAAGAGGGCGCGCTTGGCCAGGCCGTGCAGCGCGAGCAGGCCGAGGGGATTGCCGTAGGTGAAGCGCAGGAACCCCTCGCCATAGACCTGCTCGGTCTCCAGGCGTCCGGTGTAGCGGTTGAAGAACTGGATCGGTTCAGCGGCCATGAATCGGGCGCGGATCATGCGGGCCGCTGGCGGAGGCGCGAAGCAGTTTTTTGAGGGGATGAACCCTTCCTTCCGAGCATCGGCTCAAACACCGTCCGGGACCAAAGAACGGAACATCACGTGGGCGTCCACGTAGCCGAGCCGGGCGTGGCGGAAGACACCGGGCAGGTTGCCGATGATGGCGAAGCCAAGCCGTTGCCACAGACGCACGGCGGTTTCGTTGGTCGAGACCACGATGTTGAACTGCATCGCGCGGAAGCCCAGCCGCACGGCTTCTTCCAGGCTATGGGCTCCCATTTGGTAACCGACTCCGAGGCCGCGCGCCGCCGGGGCCACCATGTAGGCGGCATTGGCCACGTGGGAACCGAGCGCGGGTTGGTTGGCGCGGATGAAGTAGGCTCCGACGATCTCGCCATCGTTCTCCGCGACATACGGATGGTGGTCGCGGCGGAACCAATAGGCCAGGGCCTCGTCGCGGGGCGTCGCCGGATCGAAGACATAGGCGTCGCCGCCGGAAACCACGTGATGAAAGATCCGCCAAACGGCTTCGTGGTCGGAATCAAGGGCGGCCCGGATGCGGATCATGACGCCGCCCACTTTGCTGGGCAGAAGGAAGCTGTCCAGCCGCCGCCACGGCAGCCGGCGCGGCGGCATTGCCAATAGCCGGTTGGGCAGGAGCGGGATTCCGTTGCCGACGTCGCCTGTGGTTTCTTCAACGCATCCCCGTTGCCCGCCGAGGCGCGTCGCGGTGATCCAAGCCGATTCTCGAACGTTCCCAACCATGTTGTTTCCTCTGAGTCTCCGACGGGCCGCTGTTCTCCTGCTGGTGTGGACTGGGGGATGGAGCGCGGTTCCAGCAGCCTTCGCGCTCGTGGTGCAGGTCGATCCCGCCGTGCCGTTGACCAACGCCACCTCGCTGGCCGAGTGGAACGCGGACGGCGATCTGGAGGGCTGGTCGCCTTCGGGGATGTCCACGGCCACGGTGACGAACGGGAACTTCATCGGCACGGACGACGGCACCTTCGCCGTCGCGCCGCAGCTCCAACGGCTGAACCTCGTCAACGGCCCGGACCTCGATCTCGGCTACAACGATTTCCTCGATCTGCGGATCAAGCTCCCGTCCGGCTACGCGGGCGATGTGCTGCTCCACTACGGCACCACCCGCACGGCCGGCATCGCCACGAACCG
>CBFGQE010000723.1:0-1929 GCA_965650815.1 uncultured bacterium | reverse complement strand
ACGATCATCCTATGTTTGGTGATCTTGGTGGCTCTCGTGCCGACTTTGATGCGGGCTTTCGGATTGATCCGCGCCTACAAGGTTCCGACGGGAGCGATGGATCCAGCCGTGCCACCAGGAACCCACTTGTTCGTCGAAAACATCTCGTATCGGCTCCGGGAACCGCGCAGGGGTGAGATCGTCGTGTTTTCGACCGAAGGCATCATTCCCCATTCCCCGCAGCACTACATCAAGCGGGTTGCGGGACTCCCGGGGGATCGCGTCCGCATCGATGCCGCCGGTCTCTGGATCAACTCTTCCTTGGTCGTCCTGACCAATTCCGCCGGCCCAATTCCCTATGGATCCGTTGTCGGGTCAGAGATCGAAGCGCTGGTGCAATTCGGCCTCTCCGAAACCATCGTTCCAGAAGACTCCTATTTCACGCTCGGCGACAACACCCTCAACAGTTCGGATAGCCGTATGTGGGGATTTGTTCCCGCTGGGAAAATCATGGGACGAGCCGGCCTGATTTATTGGCCACCCGGCAATATTGGCTCCGTCCGTTGAACAGCCGTCGCTGGGTCGGCCAGGCCTTTCTCCATTCCGTGTCCTCCGTGTATTCGGTTCGCCGAATCGGTGCTTCCTCCATGTGCGCCATTGACCCGCCGCCCCGGCTCCCGTCAGCTAGGGGCACCAATCCACGGAACATCCTATGAACGTCACCCGCCGCCGTTTCCTGAAGACTTCCGCCGCCGCCAGCCTGGCCTTTTCCAGCTTCCGCATCATCGGAGCCGACCAGCCGGGAAAGAAATACAGCACGGTCCTCATCGGCTGTGGCTGGTGGGGCAACAACATCCTCCGCGAGGCCATGGCCAGCGGCCAATGCCGCGTCGTCGGCCTCTGCGACGTCGATGATCGCCAGACCGAAACCACGCTGAAGAACGTCGCCACCGGCACCGGCGACACGCCCAAGACCTACCGTGACTACCGCGAGCTGCTGGAAAAGGAAAAGCCCGAGATCGCCATCATCGGCACGCCCGACCATTGGCACGCGCTCCAGACCATCGCCGCCGTGAAGGCCGGCGCCCACGTCTATGTGGAGAAGCCCATTTGCCACACCATCAACGAAGGCAAGGCGATGGTGAAAGCCGCGCAGGACAGCGGAAAGGTCGTCCAAGTCGGCACCCACCGGCGCATCTCCCCGCATAACGTTTCCGGGCGCGAATTCCTCCGCTCCGGCAAGCTGGGCAAGATCGGCATGGTCCGCTGCTTCGTGCACTACGGCGGCGGCGCAGATCGTCCCCTGCCCACGGTCGAAGTGCCCAAGGAACTCGACTGGGATCTATGGTGCGGCCCGGCTCCTCTGCGTCCCTACAACGGCGGCGATCCCCGCCAGAGCAGCCAGTGGTGGCGCGGCGCGATCCATCCGCGCGGCTTCCGCAGCTACCTCGACTACGCCAACGGGCAGCTCGGCGATTGGGGCATCCATTGGCTCGACCAGGTGCTCTGGGTCACCGGCGAGAAACACCCCAAGAAGGTCTTCAGCACCGGCGGCCGTCCCATCAAGGGCCCCGTCATTCTGACGCCCAACGAGCAGACCAGCGATTCGCCCGACCATCAGATCGCCACCTTCGAGTTCGACCAGTTCACCGCCTCTGGGAGCATCGCCAGTTCGCCGCCAACAACGCGGAGAAGGGCGAGAACGTCGGATGCTACTTCTACGGCGAGAAGGGCACCTTCCACATGGGCTGGCAACGCGGCTGGACCTTCTATCCGGCCAACGGCAACGAGCCCGTCCAGCACCAGCCCGCGCAGCTCGGCCAGCCCAACGACCAAAACATCCGCGAGCTCTGGGCCGACTTCCTCGACGCCATCAAGACCGGCCGCAAGCCCGTGAGCGACCTGTCCGAGATCCAGCTCTCCACCAACGCTGCCCTGCTCGGGATGCTC
>CBFGQE010000722.1:0-1930 GCA_965650815.1 uncultured bacterium | reverse complement strand
TGAAGAACCACGTCTCCGCCGCCGAGCGCCAAAAGCATCTCGCCCAGTTCGCCCCGGACTGAACCGACTTCACTCAATGATTTTTCAGCCCGAAAATCCACCCCTGACCCCTCCCAAGAGGGGAACCGTTGACGCGCGTCCGGCAATCGAATCGCGTCCTGTCTCATCCCTTCCTCGGAGGGGTCAGGGGTGGGTTCGGCCAGCTTTCCAACCATGACCTGGTCCCAGCTTCCCCTCCGTCCTTCCGCCCGCATCCTGCGCCAGTTCTCCGGCGCGTGGCTGGTCGTCTTCGGCGTTTTCGCCGCGCTCCAGTTCCGGGCGGACCACGCGACCAACGCCGCCGTGCTCACAGCCGTTGCCGCACTGGGGCTCATCGGCCTGCTCCATCCGCCGCTGATGCGCTGGATCTTCGTCGCCGCCTCCGTCGCGGCCTTCCCCATCGGCTGGGTCGTGACGCATCTCATCCTTGGCATCCTCTTCTACGTCGTGCTCACGCCTCTTGCGCTTTTCTTCCGGCTGAAAGGCCGCGACATCCTCAAACGCCAGCGCCCACCCGCCAACGCTTCCATGTGGGAAACCAAAGAACCCACCACTGATCCCGCCAGATATTTGCGGCAATACTGATGGAACGCTGGCATCTTCCCGCCACCCCATGAAACCCAAGAACCAGTTCGAGAAAGCGGCGGAAGAAAGCGGCCAGGGCGGCTTCGTGCGCGATTTCATCGGGTTCCTGAAGCACAACAAGAAGTGGTGGCTCCTGCCGATCCTCGTGATCTTCCTGCTCTTCGGCCTGCTGATCCTGCTCTCCGGCACCGGCCTCGCCCCGTTCATCTACACGCTGTTCTGAAGCAGCCGGGTCACGGCGACTTGCAGTCCGGAAAGTTCCCGCTCCCGGTCGAGCAACAGCTTCTCGGCTTCGGTCATGGAAACCTCGCGGAAGCGAACGGTGTCTCCGGGCTTCACCTGCGCCAATAGCGGCAAGTCCACGGAAACGACGTTCGCGATCTTCGGATAACCGCCGAGCGTCTGGCGATCAGCCAAGAGCACGATGGGCTGACCGTCGGGCGGAACTTGGATCGCGCCGAAGGCCACGGCTTCCGACGGCATTTCGTGCGGTTGCCCGAGGGCGAGCGTCGGCCCCGCCAAGCGCAGCCCCATGCGGTCGGACTGGCTCTGGACTATGTAGGCTTCGCCCAGGAGACGCCGCCATGCTTCGTCGCTGAAGCCGTGCGCCTGCGGGCCGCGCACGATCCGGATCACCGGCGTCGCGGAATACGGCGGACGCGACGTGGGTGTGATGAACCAGCCGGAGACGACGGACGCTTCCGGATTCGCCAGCCACGCTTGCGCCGCAGCCGAGGGAGCCCCCATCGCCAACGAATCTCCCGCGCGCAAGGCGCGTCCTTGATGGCCGCCGAAGCCGGCCCGGAGATGGGTTCCGCAGCCATTCAAGACCGGTGGCACCGCCCAGCCCCCGGCCACCGCCAGATAGATGCGGGCACCGGTCTCGATGCGACGCAGGTTCAGCGTCTCGCCGGCGCGGACCTTGATGGGTCGCCAGCCGGGCAATCCCGCCACCTCGCCGCCCGTGACCGCGATCAAGGCATCGACGGCGAAGCGCAGCTCCGGTCCGAGCAAAACCGCTTCCAACACCGGCGCGCCGGCGGCGTTGCCCACGAGCCAATTCGCCACCTGCGCGGCTTGCCGGTCCATCGCGCCGCCGGGCGTCACGCCAACGGCTTGGTGGCCGAGGCGGCCCAGGTCCTGGACCGTGGTCTGCATTCCGGGATGCCGGACTTCAACGGTGGCGGAAGGAGCGGAATCAATTGGCGCTGTCCCATACCGGCTGCCGGACAAAGTTGGAAAATCGGTGGAAAGCCCCTCACCCCGGCCCTCTCCCCGTCGGACGGGGAGAGGGTGGCCGAAGGCC
>CBFGQE010000721.1:0-1933 GCA_965650815.1 uncultured bacterium | reverse complement strand
GCTGCCAGCACCGGTTCGGCCTGCTTCAGGCGGTCGGCGACTTCCTGCGCACTGTTGCCGCGCGTGACGAGGAAGAGCGTGTCGGTCGGACGTTCCAAGCGATGCTGGATCTCGTCCATCGCGGCGAAGGCGGCGCTGTTCCGCTGGCGCAGGGCGTCGGGCGAATGGTCGATGCCCGGCGCGCCACCGAGGAGCAGCCCGATGGCCGCAAGCGCGAGCAAGCCGGTCAGTCCCCAGCCGAGCCGTTGTGGCCACACGGAAGGACCGGATGCGGCGGCGGCGGGCAGAAGTTCCTCGGGCTTTCCCGCCGCCGGGAGAAATCCCCACAGCATGACCACCACACCGACGCCGACGCCCAGAGCCATCAAGGTGCCGAGCTGCGCCAATCCGGGAAGGCCGCTGAAGACGAGCAGCAGGAACGCCCCAGCCGTGGTCAGGGCCGACCAGAGAATTCCCGGCAACACGTCGCGGCGAATCTCGGCCAGCGAGGCATGGGGACGAACACAGCGTTCCTGATAGGCCACGAGCCCGAAGTCCTCGACCAGCCCGAGCAGGATGGCCACGAAGCCGAGGCCGATGATGTTCAGCTCTCCCAGCACGAACGCCCCGAGCACAAAGGTCAGCAGGACGGACACGCCGAGGAAGACGAAGAGAAAGAGCAACGGCCGCCACGTGCGGTGCGCCACGCGGAACAGCAGCGCGATGATCAGCAGCGTGCCGGCGGACGACGTGGTCATGTCGCGCTCCATGCTGCCGGCGGTTTCGGCGGCGAAGACCGGCCCGCCGGTGAAGCCGATGTGGGGCGGGCTTCCAGCCTGTCCTACGATTTCGTCCACGCGCTTGCGCACCTTCTCCAGCCAGGCGATCTGCGCCTTGTAGTCGGTGATGGAGCCGGCCGGTTCGACGAAAAGCAGGCGGAAGGTTCCATCGGCGGAGACAAAGAGACGATCCGCCGACTCGAACTCCAAGCCGCCGCCACCGGGCAATTTGGCCAAGCCCAACGGGTCGTAGCTCAGGCGGGCGAGGTCGCCGGGCGAAAAGGACACCGCCATCTCCTCGCGGGCATTCCGGAGCGATTCGGCCAAGCGGGCGGGCTCCAGTTGTTCGACCAGCGCGCGGGTCGTGGCCGGGTCTTGTTGGAGCCGCGACCACGCGAGGAACTCTCCGGCCGAAGCGGCGTCATCGAGCCACGGCGGACGCCAGAGCACGCGGCGCACGAGCGTCGGGTCCTTCACCAGTTCCTCGGCCAAACGACGCGCCGTCGCTTCGGCGGTGGCCGCATCTTCCGCCGACACGGTGAGCAGCAGCTCCTGGGCGGACGCGAAGTGCTCCTGGTGCCGCTTCAGCCCCTGCACCACCGGCAGCTCGTCGGGCAACAGGCCGAGGACGTTCGTGTCGAACCGCAGGCGGGCCAGACCGACGACGACCAGCACCAACGCCGCGCACGAGGCGATCCAAACGACGCGGCGATTCATGGCGCGGGCGCGACTCCTTCCAACCGTCCGCCGGTGCGGGCGTGGGTCAGGCTCCAGCGTCCGTCGGCTTGGATCTCCAGTTGCCACGGCCTTTCGACCGAGACGGGCGGCAGGGTTTCGAGCTGGAACCACGGCAGACGGCGCGGCGGGGAACGGCGGGCTCCGTAGGTCTTCTCGCGCAACGGCGATCCGAGCGTCCATCCCTCGGCGGAGCGGCGCGCGGTGAGGAGCGGCAATCCGCCTTTGCTGAACTGGACGAAGAGCTCGCCGGTGGCTTCGCGTTTGGCCCAGAGAAGTTCACCGGCCACTTCCTCGGCCTCGGCGCTAGGCCGCCAGAGCGCGGGCACTTCGCGGACGGTCCAGCCGGGAGCGGCGATGTCGGCGGGAGGAAGCTGGGGCGCGAGGCAGCCGGTGAGGAGGAACAACGAAACGAGGAGGGAAACATTCAACGTCCAACG
>CBFGQE010000720.1:0-1939 GCA_965650815.1 uncultured bacterium | reverse complement strand
AGGCCCCGGCCGCCATCTGCCGCAAGGTCGCCCAAGCCAAGCTGTCGGGCCGGCATGAAATCGAGATCTGGGGTGACGGTGAACAAACCCGAAGCTTCACCTACATCGACGATTGCCTGAAAGGCACGCGCCTTGTGACCGACGGCAGCTACCTCGAGCCCGTGAACGTGGGCAGCTCGGAGATGGTGACGATCAATCAGCTCGTTTCGCTGGTCGAGGAAATCGCCGGTGTGCGTCTGAAACGCAACTACAACCTCGACGCCCCTCGTGGGGTGAGAGGACGCAACAGCGACAACACCCTGATCCAGTCGCAATATGGCTGGCAACCCTCTACCTCGCTGCGAAGCGGACTGGAACCGCTCTACCGCTGGATCCACGATCTGCTTGCCGGTGCATAAAGGAAGACGCACGTCGGTCTTCCGCCCCGTGCGGCCCGGTCGCAACGCTCTTCGTGCTGCGATGCTCCGCCCCACCCGGTTCACGGGCCGGCTCTTTTCCCCGCGAGACTGATCCGGACGAGCACCCACTGCTCCGGCGCCCGTGAGGCCTTCAGCCTCAACTCCTGGCGCCGCACGATCGCGCCGTTCCACCGCTCCAACCAAAGTCCTTCATCCGCCGCGTCCGGCCAGACCACGTCTGTCCGGGCCACCAACCATTCGAGGTCGCCAGGCGACTGCCCCGGCTCCAGCCGCACGACACGCCTGAGGCCATAGGGTCGCCAGAGCGAGGTCTCCGCATCATCCGCCGACGCCATGAATCCGACTTCCGACACAGAATCCGGCAACGCCTCCCGCAAATCCGACAGCGAATCCGCCCGACCGGCGTAAACCGCATACACCGTCGCGATCCGCCCCATTCTTGGGACGCATTCGGCCGGTTCCGACGCGGTCCATTTTTCCAACGGAAGCAACGGTCGGGCTGGGGTAACGACCAGAACGAACGCGGTGCTGATCAACACCAGCAAAGCGAGCCCTTGCGCAATGCGTGAACCCAGCCATCGCGTCTGTCCGGTGCAGCGAAGCAACGGCAACACTAGCACGGGATAGTAGGGTGCCAGCAACCGGGCGGTCATCTCACTGCCCAGCCCCAGGCAGAAAACCAAGGCTGCCACCCAGCCGGCCCGGCCCGGCCATGCGGAGCGCCCACCAGCCAGCAAGCCGCGACCGGATCCACCCAGCAGCATAAGGATCAACAGCAACCCCAAGCCGGCCCACTCCTCTTGCGGAAGTTCGCCCGCCCTCAGGCTGAAGCGCGGAAAGTCATCGCCCATCCCGCCCCGCACAACCGGTTCGAGGTGTCGGCCGCTCCACGCGTTCCAGGCCCCGGCCCAAGGGAAGACCGGCGGCACGAGATTTTGCACGATTGCCTGCGTCCCGTTACCCGGCAGCCCCGCCAGCGGCGAGGCGAGCCTCACACCGGTGGTGTTCGCCGGATCACCACTCCAATGTCCCGTGTGTCGGTGGTTCAGCGCAAGCGTCGGCAGCGCTGAAACCAACAGTGCAACCAGCGCGAATCCGGCCAACGATATCGACCGAAGGCGCACCACCGACAGCGCCGGCCATACCGCCACGCCCCAGGGCAGCAGCAGCGGCAGGCTGGAGGTTTTCCAGCCGGTCATCAATCCCGCCGCCACGAGCGAAAGGCCCAGCCAGCGCACGCTGTGCTCCTTCGCCGCACGTCGCGCGAAATCGCAGGCGGCAAGAAACAGGATCGCGCCGTTCGCATCATTGCCTATGCCACCGGCCTGCAGGATGAACACGTGTCCCGTCGGCAGAAGCCACATCCAGCGCACCACCACTCGTCGCGCGATCCCGTATCCGTGAAGAAACGAAAACACCAACCCCGGCATCAAGAGCGCCGGCAGGGCGTTCAGCAGAAACAGCAGCCGGTCCGAACCCGTGACAGCCAACAGCGACGCCATCTGCCACTCCATCCCGGT
>CBFGQE010000719.1:0-1948 GCA_965650815.1 uncultured bacterium | reverse complement strand
TGCCGCTTGCAGTCCACCGCGCCCATGTAGATGACGCACTTCATGCCGAACATGGCGGCGACGGTGGCGGTGGCGACGCCGTGCTGGCCCGCGCCGGTCTCGGCGATGATGCGGGTCTTGCCCATGCGCTTGGCGAGAAGCACCTGGCCGATGGCGTTGTTGATCTTGTGCGCGCCGGTGTGGAGCAGGTCCTCGCGCTTGAGGTAAATCTTGGCGCCGCCCAGTTCACGGGTGAGGCGCTCGGCGTAGTAAAGGGGCGTGGGGCGGCCGACGAATTCGCGCAGGTAGTAGCTGAGTTCCTGCTGGAAGGCGGGGTCCTGCTGGGCGCGGAAGTATTCCGCCTCCAGCTCCTGCAGGGGGTGCATCAACGTCTCGGGCACATAACGTCCGCCGTAGGGCCCAAAGTGGCCCTGGGTGTCCGGCATGGCCGGAGTGGCAAACGCGGTCGCGGTCTCGCTCATGCGTGAAACGGTAGGGGAACGGGCGGAGGGTGCAACCTTGCAGGAACGGGCGGTCACCGTGGGTTGTCGTTCACCCACTTCCTCCTTGAGAAAATCTCCCAAGTGGGCGACCAACCTCCTGAACCCTCGCATCCCATGACTCCCATCTCCTTGGCCGAAAACCAGCCGCTCCAGTCCCTCGACGAAGTGGAGGACTTCTACAAGGAGCGATATCCGGAACCGATGTCCGAAGCGGCGAAGAAGAAACCGTCCGTCGGCACCGACCCGGAGAAGAAGGTGGAGGAGTTTCGTAACTACGAAGCCGACGCGCGTCCGACCGTCCGCGAGTTCTACCGGCTCAACCACACCCACCAGACCTATGACTTCGCCCTGGCCAAGCGGAAGGAATACCTCGGGTTGAACCGCCGCCAGATGGGCATCTGGGAAGCCGCCGAGTATCTCAACCAGCTCGTGGACGATTCCGATCCCGACACGGATCTCTCCCAGCTCGAGCACCTGCTCCAGACCGCCGAACACCTCCGCGCCGACGGCCAGCCGCGCTGGATGATCCTCACGGGCTTCGTCCATGATCTCGGGAAGATTCTCTGCCTCTGGGGCGAGCCGCAGTGGGCCGTAGTCGGCGATACCTTTCCGACCGGTTGCGCGTGGTCGCCGAAGATCGTTTTCCCGAAGTTCTTCGAGGCCAATCCCGACAGCCGGAATCCACGGTTCCAGACCAAGAACGGCATCTACGAAGAAGGCTGCGGCCTCGACGCGGTGAACCTTTCCTGGGGCCACGACGAATACATCTACCACGTCTGCAAGGACCATCTGCCGATGGAGGCGCTCTACATGCTGCGCTACCACAGCTTCTACCCGTGGCATCGGGAAGGGGAATACAGCCACCTGCTGAACGACCAGGACCGGAAGCACCTGAAGGACGTGCAGGCGTTCAATCCCTACGACCTCTACACCAAGAGCCACGCCAAGCCCGACGCGAAGGCGCTCCGACCGTTCTACGAGGATCTGATCGCCGAGTTTTTCCCGGCAAAGGTGCGGTGGTGAAGAGACACCGCTTGCGCCGGAGGTTCACCCGCGCGACTGGAGGCGGACGACGGCGATGGCGGCTGAGATGGTCAGGGTGAGGTCTGCTTTGCCGGAGCCGGTCGGGGATTGTTCCTGCTGGATGGCCTCGAATTCTCCCGCGTCGAGCCAGACACCGCCGCAGTTGGGGCATTCGTCCACCTGCACGCCCTTCTTGCGGCTGAAAAAGCGGCGGAACATGGGCTGGTCCTCGCAACGAGGGCAGTCGCGTTTGCCGGCCTCGACCACGCGCATCTCCGGATCACGGCCGACATGGGCCAGGGCAGAGGCCCCGTCGCCGTCGATGCGTTTGAGCTCGAAGTTGTCGAACCAGACGCCGCCGCAACCGCCACGGCAGACGTCCACGGCCACGTTCCCGGCGACCATGTTCGAGAGGATGTTTCCGCAGGCAGGACACGTCATGG
>CBFGQE010000718.1:0-1951 GCA_965650815.1 uncultured bacterium | reverse complement strand
TTCTCCTTGGTCAGCTCGAAGGTGTCGAAGAGGCGGCCTTCGAGGTCGTAGGCTTTGAACTGGATGGTGCGGTCCTGGACCGTCGCGAAGCAAAAGTGATGGCCGCGCTGGACGTGGATGCTGAACCAAGCGCGCTGGGGCGCGGCCTGTTCCAATCCGCCGCCGCCGCCGCCGCTGACCACGTAGCGCACGCCCTTCTTCTGGTTGATCGACATGTTCAGGATCGGCCAGGTGCGTTCGTAGCTGTGGATGTGGCCGGCGAAGGCGATGTCCACGCCGTATTTCTCGTAGAGCGGGACGAGTTTGCCGGCGTTGTCGTCGCCCACGGCAAAGACGCGGCCGGACTTGCCTTTCCAGTTGTCGCCGTAGTCGTCCTCGTCCGAGCTGAAGCAAGGATGGTGGTGGGCGGTGAACTTCCAGGTGGCCTTGGACGCCTTCAGCGCCTTCTCCAGCCGCTTGTATTGCTCGCTGCCGGGCGCGCAGTCCTTGTTGGAGTCGATCATGAAGAACTCCGCGTTGCCGCATTTGAAGGTGTAGAAATACTCCGGCTCCGGCAGGTGGAAGTAGTCGTAATACCAGTGCGAGTTCTTCTCGTGGTTCCCGATGACCGGGAA
This sequence comes from uncultured bacterium, assembly GCA_965650815.1. Classification (GTDB taxonomy): domain Bacteria; phylum Verrucomicrobiota; class Verrucomicrobiia; order Limisphaerales; family CANJSG01; genus CANJSG01. The sequence continues at coordinate 1,337 of CBFGQE010000718.1, read as the reverse complement.
GGCCGGCACATAGCCGAAGAGCCGGGAGCACGGCTCGAAGAGGTCGAAGACCCACTGCTGCTTGGCGAAGCCGTCGTCCACCACGTCGCCGACGTGCAGCATGAAGTTCGGGCGCAGCGCGAAGATGCCTTCGGCGGCCCGGCGGGTGACGTCGGGATTACGCTGGGTGTCGCCGAGAATGCCGAAGGCCCACGCGTCCTTCTCGCCGGGCATGGTCTGGAAACTGAGAACGTCGCTGCGCGCGATGTTGCCCTCCGCGTCCGTGCAGGTGACGCGGCAGAAGTAGCGGGTGAAGGGTTTCAAGCCGGTCAACGGCACCGTGCTGATGCTGGCGGCGAGCTTCGAGGAAGCCTGGCTCTTCAGCGGCTGCACCTCGGCGTATTCGACCAACATGGTCGCGGGCTGGCTGGTCTCGGCCATGACCACCATCCCGGTGGTGCTGCCGGCCTGGAGATAGGGTTTCACCACGAACTGGAGCTTCTCGTTGAAAGCCTGTTTGTAGGCCAGCAAGCCCTGGTTCTTGGCCGACACGTCGGCGATCTCCGCCGGGGTCATCACCCGGGCGTAGGTCTTCACCTCGTAGAGGCCGCCGTCCATCGGGTTCAGCTCGTTGTCGTCCACGAACGCACCCAGCGCAAGCCGGCCCTTGGCAGGATAGAGGATGTCGCCCGACTGCTCGGCGGATTCGCTCTCCAGCTTTCCGTCCAAATAGAGCCGCATCGTCGCGCCGTCGTAGGTGCCGACGACATGGTGCCAACGGCCCACCTCCACATCGGTCTTGCCCGGCAGCACGGTCATCTTGCCCGTGCCGTCGTCGGCTCCGGTGGAGGAAACGGTGAAGGTGAAGCGCTTGCGGTCGTAGCCCAGCAGCCAGCCTTTTTCGTAGTCGCCGTTGTCCTGGAGCAGGCCGGCGATGCCGCCTTCGGGCTGGAGTTCGTTGAGGAAGACCCAAGCAGCGACGGAGAATTCCTTCTTGGGCAACGCAGACTGGGCCGAGGCGATGTCCGGCGCGGCCAGCAGCCAGTCGGAGAGCCCGTTGAAGACGATGGCCTGGGCAGGACCGATGTTGGTCAGGGCAGGCTCACCGATCAGTTTGGCCGTGAGCCGATGGGTCAGGTCCGGCCAGGTGCCGTTCTCGATCGGATGGGTGCCGGTGGCGAAGTGGAACAAGAGGCGGTCCTCGATCTTGTCCGGATGGGCGAGGGCGACGAGCGGGACGACAAAAAGCAGCGCAACGGGTAGGCGCCGACGTGAGGAGGCGGAACCAATCCCGCCCAAGAATGAACGAACTTGGTTCATGGTTTTTGGAATCCGCCTCGTTACCTCGGCGGCTACAT
>CBFGQE010000717.1:0-1953 GCA_965650815.1 uncultured bacterium | reverse complement strand
ATGCGCCGGGCAGTGGTTGGGACCAAGGGCGCGTCCTCCGGGGCGCGCCCCTTTTCTTTTCGGCAAGAGCGTGGCGAAGGAGAGGCCCAAAGTGGGATTGGCTCCCAGTCTGGCCTGCGTGCTTCTACCGGGCCAGGCCGCGTTCGGTCGTGCTGGCGAACTCGATCAGGTGCTGCACCTCGGGGAGCTGCGGCAGTTCGGTCTTCATCTTCTCCAGCGCGTTGGTCGTGGTCAGTCCGTCGCGGAAGAGCAGCTTGTAGGCTTGGCGCAGGGCGGTGATCGCCTCGTCGGAGATGCCGTGTCGCTCCATGCCGACCTTGTTGATCGTGCGGGTCTCGGCGGGATTGCCGTCGCCGATCATGAAGGGCGGGATGTCCTGCACGACCTTCGAGCAGCCGCCGATCATGGCGAACTTGCCGATGCGGCAGAACTGATGGACCGCCGCCAGCCCGCCGACGATCGCCCGGTCGCCCACCGTGACGTGGCCGGCGAGGGTGCCGACGTTCGACATGATGATGTGGTTGCCGAGCTGGCAGTCGTGGGCCACGTGGCAGTAGGCGAGAATGTTGTTGTCCGAGCCCACCACGGTGGCGTCGCCATCGCTGGTGGCGCTGTGGATGGTGACGTATTCGCGGAACGTGTTCCGGTCGCCGATGCGGGTCCAGGTGGTGCCGCCCTTCCACTTGAGATCCTGGGTCTTCAGCCCGATGGAGGCGAAAGGGAAGATCTCGTTGTCGTCGCCGAGGACGGTATGGCCGTCGATCACGACGTGGGAGTGCAGGCGGCAGCGGGCGCCGAGGACGACGTGTTCGCCGACGACGCTGTAGGGCCCGATCTGGCAGCCTTCGCCGATCTGGGCGCCGGCATGGATGACGGCGGTAGGGTGGATGGCGGAACTCATGCGCGGGTCAGGGCGTTGGCGGATACAAAAAGGTTTCGGGAACGGAATGGAGCCGGGCTTTCCAACAGCAAGACGGAACGGAGACCAGCCCACGGAAGGGCGAACCAGGGCAGCGGGAGGCGGCGGGAGGGTGCATCGGCCCAGTCGGGCACGGGCAGGTGGAACTCGGCGGAGAGAGCATCGGCAGTGGCCCCAAGATATGCATCGAAGACCTCGCCCTGGGGAACGCGGCCCGACAAGCAACCGGGTTCGTCCTTCAGAAGGCTCGACTCTGGAGCGGAGCGGAACTGGTCGAGGAAGGTGCGCAGGGCCAGATCGAATCTTTCGCCCGCCAGTGTCGCCTCGGCGACTTGGGAGATGGAAAACACGTTCATATCCGGCCTTCGGAAAACAGCGATTCGACCAGGAACCGAGCCTTCACCGGAATCTGCGCCGGCGGGAAGTAGCGTTCTACAATCTCCATCGCTTGATCAGGGCCGCTCAGTTTCAAATGGCGGATGAGAAAGACGATGTCGGCGGTGTCGTCCGCTTCACCGGCGGCAATGCCGATCCGGGACGCCAAGCATTTCATCGCCAGCAGATACTCCGGGGTCGGCATCGTCAGCCGAAGACTCGGGAACTGCGGAAGGTTTCCGGTCGTGACTTCGTGCCGGGCCGAGACGAAGCCCTTGACCCCGTCGTTCAACCACCCGCTCGGCCAGCCACGTTCTTCCGCGATCGCGGCGGCCAGCTTGCGCACGGTTTCCGAAGGTTGGAAAAGCGCGTCGATGTCGCGCGTGGCCAGACGGGCGTTGAAAGCGAGGACCATGACCGCTCCGCCGAACAGGCACAGTTCTCCCACGGCACCCTGGTCCGCCAAGCGGCGGTCCAGTTCGGCCAAGGCGGAAAGCGCCTCGTCCCGGTTGAGCGCAAAGGAACTCATCCTTCGTTGTCCACGATCATGAAGGTCACGTCGGCCTCGCTCACGGTCTCGCCGTCCACGGAGCAGACACCCTTCGCCTTGCCGATCTTCCCGCGGGCCTTGGTCATGTCCACGGTGATCACCAGCGAAT
>CBFGQE010000716.1:0-1957 GCA_965650815.1 uncultured bacterium | reverse complement strand
GGGAGATCAACGGGGAAAGGCAGGGCTTCGAAGAAGCCTAGCAGGGTAGGGCGAAACTGCTGTTTCGCCCCATCTTCGGCAAAGACGAGCGCAGCGATGTTTTTGCCCTTGGAGGCCACGCATCGCCGATGAGGGCAAATCTCCGAGCGTCTTCCCAGTGTGTTGACCTGTTGGTGCACGCCGCAGTTCGTTCCGCGCTGCGCTTGGAACGGTGATCAGGGCTGCGCGGCAGCGCAGCCCTACCTTCTTCGGCTGGAACGCCCGCTCTGCGGCATCTTCGCTAAAAGAATTTTTCAACTTCCCTTGTCCTTTGAGCCGGGGAATCTCGCCTATCTGGGCGACGAAGGACAAAGGCGATGAATCCAGGCGACCAACGGGACGAAGTCCAGCCGGTGACAAACGGGTTTTCCCGGCGACAGTTCCTGGTCGCAGGTGCGGGAACCCTAGCGGGAATCGGAATGAGTCCTCTGGCCATCTCCGCATCCGCCGCAGTCCGCCCCGCGTTCCTCAACCCAACTCCACTCATGAATACCATCACCACCAAAGACGGCACCACGATCTACTTCAAGGACTGGGGTCCGAAAAACGGCCCCGTCGTCACCTTCAGCCACGGCTGGCCGCTCAGCGCCGATGCTTGGGACGCGCAGATGTTCTTCCTCGCCTCGCACGGCTTTCGCTGCATCGCCCACGACCGGCGTGGGCACGGACGTTCCAGCCAGCCGTGGGACGGGAACCACATGGACCAATACGCCGACGATCTGGCCGAGCTGTTCGAGAAGCTGGACCTGAAGAAGGCCGTGATGATCGGCCACTCCACCGGCGGCGGTGAAGTGGCCCGCTTCATCGGGCGGCATGGCACGAAGCGCGTTTCCAAGGCCGTGCTGATGGGCGCGGTGCCGCCGATCATGCTCAAGACGGCGGCCAATCCCGGCGGGTTGCCGATGGAGGTCTTCGACGGCTTCCGCAAGGCCTACCTGGCCGATCGCGCGCAGTTCTTCCTCGATGTGGCCAGCGGCCCGTTCTTCGGCTTCAACCGGCCGGGCGCGAAGGTGTCGCAGGGGCTGATCCAGTCCTGGTGGATGCAGGGCATGATGTCCGGACACAAGAACGCCTACGACTGCATCAAGGCTTTCTCGGAAACCGACTTCACCGACGATCTGAAGAAGTTCGACGTGCCGACGCTCATCATCCACGGCGACGACGACCAGATCGTGCCCATCGATGCCTCGGCCAAACTCTCCGCCAAGCTGGTGAAGAACGCGGTGCTCAAGATCTATCCCGGCGGCGGCCACAGCCTCGGCGACACGGCCAAGGATCAGCTCAACGCGGACCTCCTGGCGTTCGCCAAATCCTGAAATTCCCCGACCACCATGGACACTTCATCCAAGAAACTGGCGGGCAAGGTGGCCGTCGTCACCGGTGCCTCCAAGGGCATCGGCGCGGCCATCGCCAAACAGCTCGCGGCGGCGGGAGCGGCCGTGGTGGTCAACTACGCCTCCAGCAAGTCGGCAGCGGAAAAAGTCGTCGCCGAGATCACGGCGGCGGGCGGCAAGGCCTTCGCCGTGGCCGGGGATGTCTCCAAACACGCTGACGTCGCGCGTCTGTTCCAGGAAAGTGCGGCGGCGTTCGGCCGGATCGACATCCTCGTGAACAACGCCGGGATCTACGAGGGCCAGCCTCTCGGGCAGATCACCGAGGAGAACTTTCACCGCCACTTCAACCTCAACGTGCTGGGCGTCATCCTCGCCACGCAGGAGGCGCTGAAGCACTTCGGCCCCGATGGCGGCAGCATCGTCAATGTCAGCTCGGTGGTCAGCACGTTGGCCATCCCCAACACGGCCGTTTACAACGCGACCAAGGGCGCGGTGGACACCTTGACGAAGACCTTCGCCAAGGAGCTGGGTGCCCGGAAGATCCGGGTCAATTCGGTCAATCCCGGGCCCATCGAAACCGAAGG
>CBFGQE010000715.1:0-1959 GCA_965650815.1 uncultured bacterium | reverse complement strand
GCTGTTGGGGACCGCCCACCAAATGAATGCTTCGACTGTTCCTCGGTCAGCGGCGTTTCGATCTCGTGCTGTTCGCTCCATTCCTTTTCCCGAGCGACGAGCACCTTGGCGGCGCGCAAGAGGTGCCGGTGAATCCACGGGGCGTCGTCGCTTCGGATCTCGCGCAGCCACCGCGGCACGTCTTCGGAGGTGGCCCATTCATACAGCTTCGGTGGTAAGGAGCGGGCGCGGGCGAAGTCCTCCGGCTGGTGCCGGTTCATGAAGTCCAAGGCCGCGCGGATGTCGCCCTTCTCGGCCAGTTCTTCGACGGTGACGTTCCGTTTCAGTTCGGTCTGCCTCGGGATGGCCAACGCCACCCAGGCGGCCAGTGAGACCGACAGGAAGGCCCAAGGTATCCGGCCGCCTTTCGTGGCCGGCCAGGTCGTCGCCGTGCCGTTCCAGCGCCACAGAGCGAGAATCAACGCCGAGATGGGCACACCCCAAAAAGCGGCTCCGGCAACATTGCCTACCGCCCGAAAGATCAGTTCCTCCTCCGGCGAGTTTCTCAGACCGCCCATCCCGGCCAAGACCCTGCGCTCCAAACCACCCCCGAAGATCCCCAACGCCACCACCTCCACTCCCGCCGCCAGCAGCACCCACAACAAGCACCGAAAGGCTGGGGCTTGGCAGACCACCTGGAAGACCCGCGCCATCAGCAGCACACGCCAGAGCGAGACGATGCCGAGCAGCCAGAGATTGGCCTTGGTGGCGGTGAGGCTGTCCCAGAACCGCTCCACCGGGATGGCGTAGATCCACGCGATGGGTGCGGTCATCCAGAAGGCTCCCATGAACCCGCGCCACGCCGACCACAGCGGAGGCTTCTTGCCGTCGGCGTAGCCCATCTTCCAACGGGCGCACAGCCCATAGCTGACGAGAAAGAGCCAGGTTCCGGACACGAGGGAGAAGAGCAACGGCCCGAGGAACCAGAGAACGGGTTTCTCCGGGATGTAGGTCTGGTCGTAGTTGCGCGGGAAGGCGGTCAATAGGACCAGCGCCATGCCGGTCCAGAACGCGGCTTTGGACGATGCGACGTGCCGGATGGCGTCTGCGCGTCCGAAGAGGAAGCCGAGGAGGGTTCTGAGGTTCATGGTTCCGGTAGCCGCCGAGGTGACGAGGCGGCTTTGGTTTTTTCGATTGCCCCGCCTCCTTACGTCGGCGGCTACGAGTCTAGGAAGGTTTCACCAGCGCCAGCAGTTCGCGGTGGTTGACCTTGCCGGTGCCGAGCTTGGGGATCTCCTTCACGAACTTGATCTCCCGAGGCACGCAGAGGTTGGTCAGGCCCTTGGCTTTGATCGCGGTGCGGAGGTGTTCGAGCGTCAGCTTGGGTTCGTTGGCGATGGCGATGAGGCGTTCGCCCTTGTCCTCGTCGGGCACGGCCACGACGGCGGTTTCGCAGCGGGCACCGAACTCGTCCTTGAAGGCTCCCGCGAGCGCGTCTTCCACGGCGGTGAGGCTGACCATTTCGCCGGAGACTTTGGCGAAGCGTTTCAGGCGGCCGAGGATGTGGACGAACTTGTCGTCGTCGATGCGGACGATGTCGCCGGTGTCATACCAGCCGCCGAGGGCCTGGAACTTCGCGTTGGCGTCGGGGTTGAGGTAGCCCTTCATCACGTTGGGGCCGCGGACGAGGAGTCGGCCGGTGGCCGACGCGGGGGAGCCGGGGTGCTGGGGTGCTGGGGAGGATTCTGACGAACTCCCTTTCTCCTCCGCTCCCTTGCTCCCCGGCTCCCCGGCTCCGACGCCCTCCACTGGCTCCACCTTCCATTCCATACCCGGGATCATGCGGCCGGCGCTGCCATGCTTCGGGGTCAACGGGGTGCAGACGGAGACGCACGGGCTGCATTCGGTCGCGCCGTAGCCTTCGAGGATGCGCACGCCGAACTTCTGCGCCCAGGTGTCGTAGGTGGTCTGCTGGACCTT
>CBFGQE010000714.1:0-1965 GCA_965650815.1 uncultured bacterium | reverse complement strand
TGCCATGACGATCAAAGACACCGAGTCGGTCGAGCTCCAGACCTCCACCGGGCCGATGAAGGCCCATGTGTTCCGGCCCCAGGCTCCCGGAAAATATCCCGGCATCGTCCTCTACTCGGAGATCTTCCAGGTCACTGCGCCCATTCGCCGCACCGCCGCGTTCTTCGCCGGGCACGGCTTTGTCGTGGTGGTGCCGGAGATCTGGCACGAGTTCGAGGCTCCGGGTTGCGTGTTGAACTACGACCAGGCGGGCGCGGATCGCGGCAACGCCTTGAAGCTGGAGAAGGAATTGCGCGGATTGGACGGCGACGCCCGGGCCTGCCTCGACTTCCTGAAAGCGCATCCCGCCTGCACCGGACGGCTCGGCGTGCTCGGCATCTGCATCGGCGGCCATCTCAGCTTCCGCGCCGCCGCCACGAATCCCGACGTGCGCGCCGCCGTGTGTTTCTACGCCACGGACATCCACAAGGGTTCCCTCTCGAAGACCGGCGACGACACGCTTTCCCTCGCCAAGAACATCCGGGGCGAGCTGCTGCTGTTCTGGGGTCGCCAGGACCCGCACGTCCCCTTGGAAGGCCGGAAGAAGATCTACAACCATCTGTGCGAGGTGAACGCGAACTTCACCTGGCACGAGTTCAACGGCCAGCACGCCTTCATCCGCGACGAGGGCCACCGCTACGATCCCGCGCTCGCCCTCCAATGCCAGCTGATGGCGCTGGAGCTTTTCCATCGTCGGCTCGGCGAAGGCGACCAACCGGCCGATGCCGGAGGTCCAGCCGAGAACCGGCATTGAGCGGCGCTCTTCTCCGTCACGGCGCCGTCGGTTTCGTCGCGGCGGGGGGTTCGGCGGACTTCTGCTTCTCGCTGTAGGTGATGAGCGCGGCGCCGATCAGGATGAAGGCCACGCCGCTCCAGCGGAGCGTCGTGATCGTTTCCTTCAGGATCAGCTTCGCGGCGAGGGTGGTGAAGACAAAGCTCAGGGCGGTCATCGGCCAGACGAAGCTCACGTCGGCCCGGCTGAGCAGATAGAGCAAGGTGCCGAAGAAGATCGCCTCCAGCGCGACGCCGGCCAACAGGGTGGGATTCGTGGCTCCGGCTTTGAACAGACGCCAGACCTCGGCCACGGAGACCGCCTTCATCTCGCCCAGCTCCTTGATCCCGCGGCTGAGCAGCACCACGCCGGCGGCTTCGCAGAGCAGGCCAAACAGGAGGATGACGATGAGCTTGGTCACAGGTCTTGGTAGCGGATGAGCCGAATACCGGCCGTGTCGATCGCCCGACGGACGCGCGGGCTGACGAGAGCGGCGGTTTCGTGGCGAAAGTCGGTTTCGGACGGATGCGCGTAAAGCTCGGAGTCACCGGACGGGAGCTCAGCCAACAGGCGCAGCACGAAGTCCTCGTGGACACGGCCGTTCTGGAGCAGGCCGAAAACGTGGTCGGTCGAACGGATGCCCGAACGCCGGAGCTTCAGCCGGGCCCAAAAGCTCAACAGGTGGAAGATGAAGGCGTGCGAAAGGCGGTAGGGCCATTCGCCTCCGGCCCAGCGGGCGTTGAGCCGGAAGGGATCGCAGGTCAGCCGCAGGTGGCGGATGCCCCAGCGGTCGGCGTGGCGCAGGAGCACGCGGAGGACGGTGGGGTGAAGATGAAAGTTGAGGTGGCCGTTGACGTGGTCCAGCGGCAGGCCCGTAGCGCGGAAGCGTTCGAACTGGGCGGCGAGTTCCCGCTCGATCCACGGTTCGAGGGAACGGTCGAAGAAGAAGCGGAGGCCGGCGAATGCTGGAGAAGAACTTTCAACATCCAACCGGGAACGCCCAACGCCCAAGGAAGCTCCGCCACTTCGATGTGGGTTGTGGGTTGCGGGTTGTGGGTTGTTTTCCCCGGTCCTTCCTTCCACCAGCACCAGATGCAGGCCCACGCCGAGTTTCGGATTTTCCCGCGCGATCCGGACCGCTTCGTCGGCGAACG
>CBFGQE010000713.1:0-1973 GCA_965650815.1 uncultured bacterium | reverse complement strand
ACGCGTCCGGCGGTCGAATGACGCGCTGCCTTATCCCCTCCTCGGAGGGGTCAGGAGTGGGTTCCGAATCTCGCGACTGAGGCTGTGCGGTGAGATTTTTCCTAAAGTCGGAATGGTTTTGCTCGGCACGCGACTTGCGGAAGGACGGGTATCCAACTGAATTGAGAATCAGATCCACGCTCTCTTTGGACAGAAGTTGATCCAGCCCGGGACACTTGGCTGGAAAGATGAACGCCGGACCGCTCCGCTTTCGCAGGGCTTGGTCTGGCACGTTCCCGGCTCTTCTCATCGGCATGAAGAGCTTACTCGTCCTGTCCTCGCTCATCGCCTTCGGACTGTCAGCCAGCGCGAACGACGCGGTCACGGTCAAGGTGCATTCCCTCAAAGGCCCCGCGCCGATCCTCGACGGCAAGGCGCTGGAGAAGGGCAAGACTTTGAAGGCCCAGGACATCCTGCTCACCGGCGAAGGCACGACCGTCGAGCTCATGGTCCACATGGGCGCGACCGAAGGTCCGGGCACGCTGGTCCGCGTCACCCCAAACAGCAGGATGACCGTCCTGAGCCTCACGCAGTTCACCCAGGACGACGAGCCGATGATGGACTTCGAGGTCGCCGCCACCAAGGTGAGCGAACCCGCCGTGGGCCTCGCGGCCGTGATCAAGGATTGATCCCGTCGGCCAAAGACGCGGAGCGCGGAGCAAGGCGCCGCCCCGCGCCAAAGCGTCTTCCCCCAATCTGTCCGTCATTCTCAACAGGCTCTCGGACAAGCTTCCCGTGAACGGCTCCGGCGATCCTCTTGCCGAAGCCGTCTCTTTCTTTGCGTCCCTCGCGGTCTTCGCTTGAGGCGATTTCCGCACCCGCCCGCCTCAGCCCATTCCGGCGAAGCCTGCGGCGTTGACCTGTGCCGGGCTTCTCGGAACTCTCCCGCCCGATCATGCACCTGCTGCCGCCCCACATCCGCTCGGACAAGATCCTGATCCGCGTCGTTCCCTTCGTCGTCTTCCTCGTGCTGACCAGCGTGCAGGGCATGTTCGGCGAGGAAGGCCGCTACTGGATCTACTTCCTGAAAACCGTGGTCGGCGCCTGGCTGCTCTACGACATGATCGGCATGGTCAAGGAGCTGGAATGGAAGTTCTCCTGGGAAGCCTGGGCCGTCGGCATCGGCGTCTGCGTCATGTGGGTGGGCATCGATCCCTACGTGCCGCCATTCGGCGAATTCATGCACAAGCTCGGCTTCATGCCGCCGCCCAAGCCGCCGGAGAAACCCGAGCTGCCGTGGAACCCGTTCAACCAGTTCGAGGGCAGCGCCGCGATGGCGTGGTTCTTCATCGTGGTCCGCACGCTCGGTTCGACCATCGTGGTGCCGCCGCTGGAGGAGATCTTCTACCGGTCGTTCATCTACCGCTACATCATCAAGGTGGACTTCCTCGCCCTCTCGCCCCGCACCTGGAGCAAGCTGGCCTTCTTCCTCACCGCCGTGATCTTCGCCGCAACACACTTCCAGTGGCTGGCCGCGATCCTCTGCGCCTTCGCCTACCAGGGCCTGGTCCTGTGGAAAGGCCGCTACGGCGACGCCATCGCCGCCCACGCCATTACGAATTTCCTCCTCGCCATCTGGGTCGTATGGAAGGGCGCGTGGCAGTTCTGGTGATGAAGATTGCTCCAATGAAATTCGCCTCACTTCTCATCGTTTCATGTGGCTTGCTGTGTGCCTTGCCCGCATGCGTCAGTATTGAAGACCGAGCGAATGTGCAGGCAGTAGAGTTTCAGCGACGGTATGAGCAGGAACGTCTCGAGCGGAAAGAGAGGGACGCTGTTTGGCAAAAGCAACAATCGGAAGAATGGGAGAAACGCCGAAAAGCCGAGGAACTGAAGAAGAAGGAGGAGCGGGAAAAATACGTTGCGGCCCAACCGGATCTTTCAGATCGAATTCGGACTGCGATTTTACGCCAGGAGGTTGTTAGAGGTATGAG
>CBFGQE010000712.1:0-1975 GCA_965650815.1 uncultured bacterium | reverse complement strand
TTATGAACTTCACACCATCCCGTTCGCGTTCCTTTTCCCGAGGTTTCACCCTGATCGAGCTCCTCGTCGTCATCGCCATCATCGCGATCCTCGCCGGAATGCTGCTGCCGGCCCTGGCCGGAGCGAAACAGCGCGGGCATCAGGCGGTCTGCATGAGCAATCTGAAGCAGATTGGCGTGGCCGCCGTGCTCTATGCCGACGACAACCGGGACGAGTTCCACAACATCAACGGCTCGATCCCCAATGATGGCCAATGGACGCAGACCCCTCTGTCCACCACCTTGCTGGACCCGACGCACGAGCTCGCCTACTGGGCCATCGCCTACGTGCCTTATATCGGGTTCAAGGGAGACAAGGTGGTCAACAGCTCCAGTGGCGGATACGAGAAGACCGGGGTCATCCGCATATGGCGCTGTCCTTCAGCCAAGGTCGTCGATGATTGGCGCGACGAAGACAGGCGTTACCAACCGGACTGGTGGTTGAACTCCAGCATCGGGATCAACACGTTTCTGACCACGTGGTATTCGCCGTCGAAGAGCGGGAAAAAGAAGCTGTCCACCTATCCGATCCCCGCTGAAACGGTGTTCGCCCAGGACGCGACCGAGCAGCGGATGGAGAACAACGGCGGCGGCGACATGCTGGGCCGGTTTCCCGGGCAGACGGAATGTCTGCTGCAATGGAAGCAGGGCTACGCAAGCCTTTATCCGGGCGTGAAGCTTGAGAACGGATGGTGGTCGCACAATCGGAACCGGGTCTGCAACACGATCTGGGCCGACGGCCACGTCACCGCGATTCCCTACACTAAGACCGGCGTTGACTACCGCTGGTATGCGGGCGAAACCGGCCTTCCCGCCTATCCCTGATCTCCCATGAAGCTGAACTTGTGCGCGGCCTTGGCCGCTGGTGGTTTGTTGTTCGCAACGGGCTGCGGAGAAAAGGCGCCGCAGCCGGTCGAGGTCACGGCGGACTCCGCCGGAATCGCGGATGCCTTCAAGGGCGCACCGCCCGAGATCCGGCAGATCCTGGACCGTGCGCTGGCCGCGATGAACAGCGGCGACGCCGTGGCGGCGCACGACGCCTTCACCCGCCTCCAGAGCGCCCCGGGCCTGACGCCCGAACAGCAGAAGCAGGCTGGCCAAGCGGCTGTCGCCATGCTCCAGAAGATGCAGAAGGACGCGGGTGCCGGCGACAGCCGGTCCCAGGACGCGATGCAGCGATACCGGTCGTCCAAATAGCGCCGTCTTCGTTCCGTCGATCCCTCCTTCCCGTCCGCTTCCAAACCACCCCCAACCACACATGAAACACACCTGCCTTGTCCGCTTGGTGGCGGCTTGTGGACTGTTCGCCGGAATCTCCGGTGCTCAGGCCCAAGTCACCGGCCAGTGGGACTTCAACAACGGAAACCTCACCGCCACCGTCGGCGACGCGCTCACCTACAAGGACGGCGACGGTGGAGCTACCCAGACCGGATCGCAGTTCGGCACCACCACGGCGCTCGGCCTGCCGATGATCGGTGGGGCCGTGGCCAACGTCATGGGTTTCCCGGCCGATTCCACCGCGAGCATCGGCTATCTCTTCAACGCGCCGGCCACGGGCAACGGCGGCGGCGAACAGGTGAACGAATACACTCTCATCCTGGACGTGCTCTTCCCGACGGCTTCGCAGGGAAAGCTGCGCGCGGTGTTAAACGCCAACACGCTGTTCGACCCGAACGCGGATCTCTTCATCGGATCCAACAACGGCATCGGCGGAACCAGCTTCAGCGGCGCGTTGCTCGACAACACCTGGCACCGCGTCGCCTTTGTCGTGGGGAACGGCAAGATCCAGAAGTTCATCGACGGTGAACTGGTGGGCGAAGAAACCGGCGTTGCGCTCGACGCTCGTTGGGCTCTGTTCGCCGGGGGACAAGCCGAGCTTTTTGCCGACGACAATTTCGAGTCGCAGGCCGGCTACGTGAACAGCATCCAGTTCCGCG
>CBFGQE010000711.1:0-1976 GCA_965650815.1 uncultured bacterium | reverse complement strand
ACGAGCTGGTTGACGGAGGCCGTGCCCAGGAGAGCCATGACGCCCGCATGGCGCAGGTAGGCGTCCTTGTCCGCGTTGGCCCGGATCATGGCCTTGACCGGCTCCAGCGCGGAGGCCGCGCCGAGCTTGCCAAGGGCGATGGCGGCCTGGAACTGCGCGCGGGGCGCGTCCTTGTCCGCCAGCAGCCCGATCAGGGCCGAGGTGGCCGGCGCGTAGCGCGTGTCGCCCAGGACCTTTGCGGCCTGCGCGCGGATCTCCGGGTCGGCGTCGCCCAGCAGGGGCGCGACCGAAACCATCACGCCGTTGTTCTTCCGGCCCAACATGCCCGCGCCCCAGAGACCGTGGATGCGCGCCAGGCGGTTCTCGTTCGTGCTGGCGGTCTGGATGAGCGCCCAAGTGGCGGTCTTGTTCACCAGCTCGAACTGCGCCTCCTGCCGCACCCGCTGGTCAGCGTGGCCCAGGAGCGAGAGCAGTTCCTTCTCGGAACGGCCCTTCATGCCGTCGCGCAACAACCGCTGCGTCTGTTCGGCCAGCGTCCGGTCCGTCGCCGCCGTGTCCTTCAGGCGGTAGATGCGGCCCTTGCCGTTCTTGTTCCAGCCCCGGCCCCAATCGCTCGCGTAGAGGTGGCCGTCCGGGCCTTGCTCCACGTCCGTCACCTGGAAGCCGGTGATCACCTGGGCCACGTTCGTCACCGTGTAGCTCGCGCCCGTGGGCTTCATCTGGATGGAGTGGATCACGCTGTTCGCGCTGCCCCGGAAGTCCGCCATGAGGAACGCGCCATTGTAGGCCGGCGAAAGGCCCACGCCGCTGTAGTGCGTCAGCCCGGACGGGCCCGCTCCGATGTTCGCGAGCGGCGGCAGGTGCCAGAACCCGGTGGATTCCGGACGGCACAGCTTTTCGTCGTTCCAAGGACCGCGGCTGTTCGGACGCTCGATGAACTGCCAGCCCACGTGCCAGCCGGAATCGCCGCCCTCGACCACATGCACCCAACGCGCGGGATCGCCGCCGTCCGAGTTGTTGTCGCCGGTGAAGAGATCGCCGAAATCGTCGAAGGCCAGTTCCTGCGGATTGCGCAGGCCGCGATGGACGATCTCCAGATCCGAGCCGTCCAGGTTGCACCGGAGCACCGCGCCGCAGTCGGGCTCGGCGATGAGGCGCCCGTCCTGCTTCACGCTGAAGCCGCGGTCGCCGCTGGAGAAGTAGAGCTTGCCGTCCGGCCCCACGCGCAACCCGTGCAGGTCATGGCCGAGGAAGGCGATGCGGACGCCGTAGCCGTAGCTCAGCACGTCCTTCGTGTCGCCCACGCCGTCGCCGTCCTTGTCCACCACTTTGTAGAGCGCGGGCATGCAGGTGTAGAAAACGTCGCCGTTGTGCCAGAGCACCCCCGCGCCGATGCCGTCGAGGTAGTGGTTGTAGCCCTCGGAAAAGACCGTGCTGGTGTCCGCCTTGCCGTCGCCGCTCGCGTCCCAGACCAGCTTGATGCGTTCCGACTCCTTGGAGAACTGCGCCAGCTTGTTCCGGTAGTGGCGGTGCATGAAGGCCACGCGGTCCTCCACCGTGCGGCTGGCCAGTTCCTCGTCCAGCAGCGACATGAAGCCCCGGATGTCCAGCACGCCCGCGTCGTCGCCATGGCGGAAGGTCTCGGCCACGTAGAACCGGCCCAGATTGTCCATGGAGAAGGCCACCGGGTTGGCCAGGAGCGGCTCGGCCGCCGCCAACTCGACCGCGATGCCCGGAGCCGCCTTGAAGGAACGCATGTTGCGCTCGGCCTCGTCGGACGCCGGTGCGACTCGCGGCTGGTAGCCGCCGGAAGGACCGGTCAATTCGTGGCCGGCGGCCAACGCCGCGGCGGTGGAACCCGCCAGCACGCTGGCGATCATGGCGGCTCGGACGGACGGGGACAGAGAATAGGGCATGGGCAAAATGCTACGTAGGTGGACGTTTCGGGCAAGGCCGGGATGCAACCAATTCCAAGG
>CBFGQE010000710.1:0-1980 GCA_965650815.1 uncultured bacterium | reverse complement strand
TGGAGAAGGACCGGGGCCGTCGCTACCAGACCGCCACCGGTTTGGCGGAGGACGTGCGCCGCTATCTGGCCAACGAGGTGATCTCCGCGCGTTCGCCGAGCGTGGGCTACCGGTTCCGGAAACTGGTGGAGCGGAACAAGGTCACAACGGCCGCGGCGGCATCGGTGGTTGGAGTGTTGGCGGTTTCGTTGGTCATGGTAACCCAATCCCTCACCCAGGAGCGGATGGCGCGCGGGGAGGCGGAGCAGGAGCGACGGGTGGCCGAGGACGAGGCGGCGAAGAGCCGGGAAACCACGCGCTTTCTCGAACAGATGCTGAAGGGGATCGGTCCCTCAGTGGCGCAGAAGCGGGACACCACGTTGCTGCGCGAGATACTGGAGAAGGCGACGGTCCGGATCGGCGTCGATCTGACCAATCGCCCCATGGTCCAGGTGGAGCTTTGGACCACGGTGGGGGACGTCTGGGTGGAGTTGGGCGTTCCCGGACGGGCGATCGAGATCTACCAGCGCGCCTTGGAAACCCTTCGCCGGGCCAAAGGAAACGACAGTCCGCAGGTGGCCACCCTGTTGCTGACCCTTTCGGCGGCGTTCGACGACGCGGCCATGTCGGAGCCGTTGGACCGGGAGGCGTTGGCCATCCGTCGCCGACATTTTGGAGAAGACAGCGAGGAGGTCGCGCTGGCGTTGAACTCGCTCGCCTTTCATCTGTCCCAGCAGAACAAGTTCGAGGAATCCGAATCGATCCACCGTGAGCTGTTGGCTGCCCGCCGGCGGAAGCACGGCGACGACCATCTCTACGTGGCCCAGACCCTCGCCAACCTGTCCACCGCCGTCCGCCGGCGCGGGGATCCCGCCGAGGCGGAGAAGCTCCAGGCGGAGGCGGTGCAGATCTGGCGCAAGAAGGTCGGGCCGGACAGCACGATGTTGGCGCAA
Source organism: uncultured bacterium (assembly GCA_965650815.1). Taxonomy (GTDB): domain Bacteria; phylum Verrucomicrobiota; class Verrucomicrobiia; order Limisphaerales; family CANJSG01; genus CANJSG01. Next base: position 1,048 of record CBFGQE010000710.1, on the reverse strand, counting down.
GGTCTGGGAAACCTTGGTCTCGCGCAGATGGCGGCTGGTCGCCATTCCGAGGCGGAGAAGAGCTTTCGCGACGCGATCCAGATTCTGATGAAGAGCCTCGGGCCGTGGCACCGGGATGTCGCGATCACGGAGATCAACCTCGTGACGGTCCTTTCGATCATGGGCCGAGAGCGGGAGGCGATCCCGATTTTGGAACCGTTGTGGAAGGTCGACTTCGTCAAGAATCCGGAGGGGCTCGATCTGCTGGGTCTCCGGGCCGGGGCTTTGGCCAGCCGGGGTCTTTGGATCGCGGCCAAGGCCGATGCGGTCAGGTTCCTGGAACTGCGTCCCGCCAGCCACGCCCCCTACCATTTGCTGGCGCCGTTGCACGTTGTCCTCGGAGAGACGAACGAATACCGCGCCCTGTGCTGGACGATCAGCGATCGGTTTGGCCATTCGACGGACGTCTTCGAAGCGGACCGCATGGCCAAGGACTGCCTGATTTTGCCGATGCCGGGCTTCGACCTCACGATCATCGACAAACTGGCGGACGTGCCGGTAACGCGTGGCGCGGGCAATCCCGCCATGCCCCTCTTCCGGGTCTGCAAGGCCATGGCGGCTTATCGGCAAGGACGTTTCGCGGAAGCGATCACCTGGGCGAAGGAGGCGCAGAAATCCGACTTCATCTATGCGAAGCTGGAGGCGGGCGCGATCCTCGCGATGGCTCATTTCCGGCTGGAAGAGCACGACATGGCGGAGCGGATTCTGGCCGAGGCGTTGGCGGCTGCAACCAGTCTGCCCGCCGTCGCCAGCCGCAACATCGGCGGGGACTGGCGCGACTGGATCATCTCGCACCAGCTGCTCGACGAAGCGAAGGCCATGATCGGGACTGGCTCCAAGAATGGCATCGACACCGGGAAACCGTGAGTCCAACGAATGCCCTGGGCAATGAGGGAGACGAGACGATGGGAAACGCGACATTGATCATGAAGACGCTTCAAACCGATGATGCGGCGGCGGCTGGTCAGTTGCTGGCGCTGGTCTATGAAGAGCTGCGCCGCATCGCCGC
>CBFGQE010000709.1:0-1982 GCA_965650815.1 uncultured bacterium | reverse complement strand
CGCCGGCCAGGGCTTCACCTCCATCGAGTTCAAGACCTACAACACCGACTGGGATTCGGAAGCCTACCTGACGGTCTCCGGCCAGAACTCCAACAACTCCGTGCGCATCTCCAACGAGTTCGTGCAGGCGGTGCTGGACGATGCCGACTGGAACCTGATCGGCCGCACCAACGGCAAGGTGGTGAAGACCGTCCGCGCCCGCGACCTGTGGGACAAGGTCGGCTACGCCGCCTGGGCCTGCGCCGATCCGGGCGTGCAGTTCGACAGCACCATCAACGAGTGGCACACCTGCCCGGCCTCGGGGCGCATCAACGCTTCGAACCCGTGCTCGGAGTACATGTTCCTCGACGACACCGCCTGCAATCTGGCGTCGCTGAACCTGATGTCGTTCCGTCTGAAGGACGGCTCCTTCGACGTCGAGGCGTTCGAGCATGCCTGCCGGCTGTGGACCATCGTGCTGGAAATTTCCGTGCTGATGGCGCAGTTCCCCTCGAAGGAAATCGCCCAGCTCTCCTACGAGTTCCGCACGCTGGGCCTGGGCTTCGCCAACCTCGGCGGCCTGCTGATGGCGTCGGGCCTGTCCTATGACAGTGACGAGGGCCGCGCTTACTGCGCCGGCATCTCCGCCGTCATGACCGGCGTCGCCTATGCCACCTCGGCCGAGATGGCGCAGGAGCTGGGTCCGTTCCCGGGCTTCGAGGCGAATCGCGACCACATGCTGCGGGTCATCCGCAACCATCGCCGTGCCGCCAACGGCGAGATGAACGGCTATGAGGGCTTGGCGGTCGAGCCGGTGCCCTTCGTCGCCGATCTCTGCCCGGACCAGGAGCTGGCTCTGGCCGCCGTCCGCGTGTGGGACGAGGCGCTGGAACTGGGCGAGGCCCACGGCTACCGCAACGCCCAGGCCACCGTGGTCGCCCCGACCGGCACCATCGGTCTGGTGATGGACTGCGACACCACCGGCATCGAGCCCGACTTCGCCCTGGTGAAGTTCAAGAAGCTGGCCGGCGGCGGCTACTTCAAGATCGTCAACCGGCTGGTGCCGGAGGCGCTGAAGACGCTCGGCTACACCCCGGACCAGATCGAAGAGATCGCGCTCTACGCCGTTGGCCACGGCACGCTGAAGAGCGCGCCGGGCGTGAACCACGAGTCGCTGAAGGCCAAGGGCTTCACCGACGAACTGCTGGAGCGGCTGGAGGGCAACCTCGCCACCGCCTTCGACATCAAGTTCGTCTTCAACCGCTGGACCATCGGCGCCGACTTCTGCACCCAGACGCTGGGCATCCCGGCCGAGACGCTGGACGCCCCGGGCTTCGACCTGCTGAGCCACATCGGCTTCACCAAGGCGCAGATCGAGGCGGCCAACACCTTCTGCTGCGGCGCCATGACGCTGGAGGGTGCGCCCTTCCTGAAGGACGAGCATCTGTCGGTGTTCGACTGCGCCAACCCCTGCGGCCGCATCGGCAAGCGCTTCCTGTCCTGGGAATCGCACATCACGATGATGGCGGCGGCGCAGCCCTTCATCTCCGGCGCCATCTCCAAGACCATCAACATGCCGAACACGGCGACGGTCGACGAGTGCAAGGACGCCTACCTGATGTCCTGGCGCCTGGGCCTGAAGGCCAACGCGCTGTACCGCGACGGCTCCAAGCTGAGCCAGCCGCTGCAGGCCGCCCTGCTCGACGACGAGGAGGATGGCGAGGCGATCGAGGCGGTCATCGAGGCGCCGGCCGCCGCCCGCGCCCAGATGGTCACCGAACGCATCGTCGAGAAGGTGATCGAGCGGGTGGTCGAGCGGAAGAGCAGCTCGCGCGAGCGTCTGCCGCACCGCCGCAAGGGCTACACCCAGAAGGCCAATGTCGGCGGCCACAAGGTGTATCTGCGCACCGGCGAGTATGAGGACGGTCGCCTCGGCGAGATCTTCATCGACATGCACAAGGAAGGCGCCGCCTTCCGGTCGCTGATGAACAACTTCGCCATCG
>CBFGQE010000708.1:0-1985 GCA_965650815.1 uncultured bacterium | reverse complement strand
AGCCCGAACGAATACGCGCAGATGGACACCGAGGAGCTGCGAAACGCCTTCGCCGTCGAAACGCTGTTCGCCGTCGGCGCGGTGGAGACGGTCTATTGGGAAGTGGACCGGACGGTGATCGGTTCTGCGGTGCCGCTGGGCGCATCGTTGAAGCTGGGGACAGACAAGGAACTGGCGGCGGAATTCTTCTGCGAACGCCGCGAGCTGGGCGCATTGAACCTCGGCGGGGCGGGCCGGATCACGGTCGATGGCGTCGTCCATGCGCTGGAGCCGTTGGACTGCCTCTACGTCGGCCGGGGCAGTCGCGAGGTGCTTTTCGAGAGCGCTGATCCGACAAAGCCCGCGCGCTTCTACCTCGTCAGCTATCCGGCGCACGCGGTGCATCCCACGACGCTCATCCGCCACGCGGACGCGCGGAAGCTGGAGCTGGGCGACCCGGGCACGGCCAATCGCCGCACGCTCCACCAATACATCCACGAAGGCGGTGCGAAGAGCTGCCAGCTCGTCATGGGCTTCACCCGGCTCGCGCCCGGCAGTGTCTGGAACACGATGCCGCCGCATACGCATTGGCGCAGGTCGGAGGTCTATCTCTACTTCGACGTTCCGGAGACGGCGGCGGTCTTCCACCTCATGGGGCCGGGCGAAGAGACGCGCCATCTGGTGCTGAAGTCGTGGCAGGCGGCGCTGTCGCCCGCGTGGTCGATCCACTCGGGATGCGGCACGGCGGCGTATGCTTTCGTCTGGGCAATGGGCGGCGAGAACCAGCGCTTCGACGACATGGACGGCATTCCCATTTCCCAATTGCGATGAACGTCCTCGAATCCTTCCGCCTCGACGGCAAGACGGCCCTCGTCACCGGGTGCAAACGCGGCATCGGTCGCGCGATGGCCGAGGCGTTGGCCGAAGCCGGAGCCGACATCGTCGGCGTGAGCGCGTCGTTGGAAGAGACCGGCAGCGAGGTGGGGAAAGCGGTGCTGGCGCTGGGGCGGAAGTTTTCCGCCTATCGCTGCGACTTCGCCCAGCGCGCCGAAGTGAAGCGCTTCGCGACGCAGGTTTTGGCGGAGCACCCGCGCATCGAAATTCTGGTGAACAACGCCGGAACGATCCTGCGGAAACCCGCCACTGAACATCCGGACGAGTTCTGGGACGAGGTGATCGAGGTGAACCTGAACGCGCAGTTCCTCCTCAGCCGCGAGATCGGCCGGAGCATGGTGGCGCGCGGCTCGGGCAAGATCATCTTCACCGCGTCGCTGTTGACCTTCCAGGGCGGGATCAACGTGCCGGGCTACGCTGCGAGCAAGGGCGGCATCGGCCAGCTCACGATGGCGCTCTCCAACGAATGGGCCGGGAAGGGCGTGCAGGTGAACGCAATCGCGCCCGGCTACATCGCCACGGACAACACGTAGGCGCTGCGCGACGATCCCGTGCGTTCACAGCAGATCTTGGCGCGCATCCCGGCGGGACGCTGGGGAAATCCGGGTGACTTCAAAGGCCCGGTGGTCTTCCTCGCCAGCGCGGCGTCGGACTATGTGTCCGGCCACATCCTCTTGGCGGATGGCGGGTGGATGGGGCGATGACGCTCCCGCTCCACTACTTCTCGGTGCGGAGGGTGCGGACGCTCCAGTCGAAGTTCAGATACTGGCGGGCGGCCGGTTTCGGGCCGCTGTGGACCGGGAGCTTGGGCACGTAGTTCTGATAACTGGCCCCGGTGATGTCCATGCTGCGGAGCAGTTGGTCGTCGCAGTCGGTCATGGCCCAGGAATCGGAGGGGGCCTTGATGACGGTCTTTTTCTGCGGCGCTGCGTAGGGCGCGCTCGGGCGGCCGAACGGATACAGCACGCGGTCGTTCCCGATGCCGACGTCGTTCGTGATCGTGCTTTGGGAGAAGTAGCTCACCGGGACGTTCAACGGCGGGATCGGCGTGAGCGCAGGCAGCTTCTGGAGCGAGGCGACGCACATCGCCACCTTGGCCGTCTGCACCTGCG
>CBFGQE010000707.1:0-1989 GCA_965650815.1 uncultured bacterium | reverse complement strand
CCGAGGTCTCCGAACGGCGCGCCAAATTCGGGCCGAACGAGATGACGGCCAAGGGCGGCACGCCCGCGTGGCTCAAGTTCCTCCAGCAGTTCCACAACGCGCTCGTCTATATCCTGCTCGCGGCCACGGCGCTCGCCGCCTTCCTCGGCGAATGGGTCGATGCCGCCGTGATCTTCGGCGTGGTGCTGGTGAACGCCGTCGTCGGCTATCTCCAGGAGGCCAAGGCCGAGAAGGCGCTCGGCGCGCTCTCCAAGCTCGTCCGCACCGAGGCCACCGTCCGCCGCGACGGGCGCAAGCTGCGCATCCCTTCGGCCGAACTGGTGCCCGGCGACATCGTCCTGCTCCAGTCCGGCGACCGCGTCCCGGCCGATCTGCGGCTGCTCCTTGTCCGCAGCCTGCAATGCGAGGAGGCCGCGCTCACCGGCGAGTCGCTGCCGGTGGAGAAGGCGCCCGAACCGCTGCCCGACGACACCGTCCTCGGCGACCGCGTGAACCTCGCCTTCGCGGGCACGCTCGTGACCTACGGCCAGGCGGAGGGAATCGTCGTGGCCACTGGCGACCACACGGAGGCGGGCCGCATCGCGCAGATGCTTTCCGAAACGGTGGACCTTTCCACGCCGTTGACGCGGAAGATCGCGGCCTTCAGCCGGCTCCTGGTCGGCGTGATCCTCGGGCTGGCGGCGGTGACGTTCCTCGTGGGCGTGCTCCGCGGGCAACCGGCGGCGGAGATGTTCATGGCGGCGGTGGCGCTGGCCGTGGGCGCGATCCCCGAAGGACTGCCCGCCGCCGTCACCATCACCCTCGCCGTGGGCGTCGCCCGCATGGCCAAACGCCAGGCCATCATCCGCAAGCTGCCCGCCGTGGAAACCCTCGGCAGCACCACGGTCATCTGCTCGGACAAGACCGGCACACTGACCGAGAACCAGATGACCGTGCGCTCGATCTTCGCGGGCGGCGAATGGTTCGAGGTGACCGGCAGCGGCTACGAAGCCAGCGGGGAGATTCGTGCTCAGCCAAGTAGGACAGGCTTCCAGCCTGTCCCGGACGCCACCTGCGGCTCCTTGGCTCAAACCGATTCAGAACGCCCTTCGGACAGGCAAGATGCCTGTCCTGCTTCCGCCGCCCTCCGCGAAACGTTGCTCGCCGGGCTGCTCTGCAACGACACCCAGCTCGTCCGCGAAGAGAACCGCCTCAAGGTCCAGGGCGATCCCACCGAGGCCGCGCTCATCGTCGCCGCGCAGAAGGCCGGCCACGCCCACGAGGAAACGCACCGCAACACGCCGCGCGTGGACGTCATTCCGTTCGAGTCCGAACACATGTTCATGGCCACGCTGCACGAAGGTTCGCCGCGCGTGATCTACAAGAAGGGCTCGGTCGAACGGCTGCTGGAACGCTGTGATCGACGGCTCCTGGCCGATGGTTCGGAAGGCCCGCTGGAACCGGATGCCATCCGCCAGGCCGTCGAACAGATGGCCGGTGAAGGCTTGCGCGTGCTGGCGTTCGCCCGCCGCCATGCCGATGAAGGCCAGGACACGCTCACGCACGACCACGTCGCGGGCGGCCTCACCTTTCTCGGGCTCCAGGGCATGATCGATCCGCCCCGCGCCGAAGCCGCCCAGGCCGTGCGCGACTGCCGCGAGGCGGGCATCGCCGTGAAGATGATCACCGGCGACCACGCCGTCACCGCCGCCGCCATCGCCGCCCAGCTCGGACTGAAAGGTGCCGCCGATGCGGCCGGGCGCCTGCGCGCCATCACGGGCCGCGAACTGGAGCAGGTGCCCGATGCGGAATTGCCCGCCCTAGCGGAAGACGTGTCCGTCTTCGCCCGCGTCGCGCCCGAGCAGAAGCTCCGCCTCGTCCGCGCGCTCCAGTCCCGCGACCACGTCGTGGCGATGACCGGCGACGGCGTGAACGACGCGCCCGCGCTCAAGCAGGCCGACATCGGCGTGGCGATGGGCATCACCGGGACCGACGTGGCCAAGGGCGCGG
>CBFGQE010000706.1:0-2000 GCA_965650815.1 uncultured bacterium | reverse complement strand
AAGGCGAGCAGGGCGAGGCCGATCCAGACCGGCGCGTTCTCCAGCGCCCACGTCAGCCGGTCCGCACTGGGCGACCAGCCGAGGAGAAGCTGGGTCAGCAGGACCGCAGCAAAGAATGGTGCGTTGCTTTGCATGGATATGGATCAGCTGCGGAGCAGCGAAAGATGGTAGCCCCGGGCGTGAGCCCGGGGTTGGTGCGTTAGACAGACGAGCTCCGAAGGAGCGGTAGAGGCGCATCTGTCGCTCCTTCGGAGCTTTTGAGTATCGAGAGAGCCAACCCACAGCTGACGCTGTGGGCTACAGTCTTCCGCACCTCCGGTGCTGAGCATCGGATCTGAAGAGGCGCTCCATGACATTCAGGCGTCGAATCCATCGTCTATTTCTGTAACACGGCCTGGAAACCACTCGTTCAGTTTGGCGGACAACTGCCGAGACCATGCCAAAAGTTCAGGAGTGAATAGAGAACAGGACAGGAGACATCGAGCCTTGGTTGGTCCCCGGAATCGAACACAAACATTGATGCGGCCCGAACCCTTGGCGGCGCGGCAATGACCAATCTCAAACAGTTCTACGTCATGAAGCCTCCAGGCCAGTTCATCGGCATCGTCACGGAGCCCCCAAGAATCGGCGGCGCTGTGCCTCCAAAGCAGAAGGCCTCGTTGTCCGTTCGCACAAATCTGGCGAATCTCGGGTGGAGTTAGAGGGTGTTCCTCTCCAGGAAAGTCGCAGTGGAGCTTAACAAAAGGAGACAGAGTTGTGGTCCAATAAAGGTCCATCGGAACATTGACAGTGGTAGCCAAAGATTGAGCGCATTCCTTTTACGCCACCGCTTTCACCACCCGCTCGATGATGGCGATGCCTTCCTCCGCTTGGGCGGAAGTGAGGTTCAAGGCGGGCAGCAGCCGCACGACCTGGGTGCCGCTGGGGATGGTCAGCAGCCCTTCCTCGTGCAGGCGATTGACCATCTGGAGCGACGCGGCTTTGTCCGAACCGGCGAAGCCTTTGATCTCGTTGGCCGGTTTCAGCTCGAAGCCCAGCATCAGGCCCAGGCCGCGGGAGTTCACCACCACGCCGGGATAGTTGTCGGCCAGGCGCTGGAGCTGCTGTTTGAGGTAGTCGCCGATCTTGCGGGCATTGTCCGCCAGCTTCTCGCGTTCGATCACCTCGAAGATCTTCAATGCCACCGCGCAGCCCAGCGGCGTGCCGCCGTAGGTGGTGCCGTGGGTGCCGGGGCCGAGGAGTTCACCGAGCTTCACGCCGTGGTGCTGTTCCCGGATCCAGAAGGCGCCGATGGGGAACCCGCCGCCCAGCGACTTGGCCATGGACAGGCCGTCGGGCAGGAAGCCTTCCGCGCCGGGAACGCCGTCCAGAATCCGCTGGAAGCTCTGGAACCGGCCGGTGCGGAAGTGGCCGCACTGCACGCCGTCCATCAGCAGGAGCAGCTTCTTTTCGTCGCAGAGCTGGCGCAGGCCGAGCAGGTATTCCGGCGTCGCGGGCGAGATGCCACCTTCGCCCTGTATGCCTTCGATCAGGATCGCGACCGTGGCCGGGGAAACGGCGTCGCGCATGGCCTGGAGGTCGTTGAACGGCACATGGCGGAAGCCCGGCACCATCGGCTCGAAGCCCTTCTTCACCTTGTCCTGTCCGGTGGCGGAGATGCCGCCGAGCGTCCGGCCGTGGAAGGAATTGAGCGCCGTGAGGATCTCGAAGCGGCCTTCGTCGTGGCCGAACTTCCGGGCCAGCTTGTAGAGCCCTTCGTTGGCCTCCGCGCCGGAGTTGCAGAAGAAGACGCGGCCGGGCGCGAGGTTTCCGACGATCTTCTCCGCCAACCGGCCCTGCGGCTCGTGGTAGTAGAGATTGGAGACATGCATCAGCCGCTTGGCCTGTTCCGCGAGCGTTTCGGCGACTTCCGGATGGCAATGGCCGAGGGAACAGACGGCGATGCCGCCGCCGAGATCGAGGTAGCGCCGGCCGCGGACATCATAGACATGGCTGCCCGC
>CBFGQE010000705.1:0-2005 GCA_965650815.1 uncultured bacterium | reverse complement strand
TCTGATGCCGCGACTTGGACGGCACCATGATTCTCCGCGCGATGCTCCAGCGGCTCTACGCGAGCCTGACCTCCGGCCCGGGCCTCAACGCCCGTCCGCACCACAGCCGCCAGCGCGTCGATCTGACCGAGCTGCGCCACCTCGGCGGTTCGGCCGATCCTTCGACCTGGCTCGCCCGCTTATTGGCCGAACCGGGCAAGGCCGTTGAACTGCCCGCCAAGGTTCCAGCCTTCCAGCGTCCCGAGCGTCCCGAGAGCGAATGGTCTGCGGAGCAGAAAAACGCCCGCAATGCGCACGACCGCCAGTCGCGCCTGCTGGAGAAGCTCCGCGACATCGCCGAGGACGCGACCGACTACTACAACGACCACGGCGAACAGGCGTTGTTCCTCGGCTTTCCCCTGCTCTCCCTGCCGCCCATCAACGACGCGCGCGGCAACCGTTCTCCCCGCGTCCTCGCCCCGGTGGCCTTGGTGCCGATCAGCCTGCTGGTTCGGCGCGGTCCGGGCGCGGGCGTGACCTTGAAGGCGGCGGGCGAAGGCTCCGACCTGCTCCAGCCCAATCCCGCCCTGCTCGCCCGGATCGAGCAGCAAACCGGCGCCAGCACCGAAAGCCTCTTGGCAGAAGACGGCGAACGCGGTCCCTGGGAAGAACTGGCCGACATTCTCAAGCTCGTGGCCAAGGCCGCGCAGCTCCCGCCGGACGCGGTCTTCGATGCCCAGACGCCCTTGCAGCCGGTCCCGCGCACGGAGGACTTGCCGGCCATGGCCGGTTTACTGCCCGGCTGCGTGCTGGGGCTGTTCCCGATGGCGAACCCCGGCCTGCTGCGCGACACGAAGTGGATGCAGGAACAGGAGGCGGACTTGGGCCATCCGGTGAAGTCGTTTCTCAGCGCCGAGGCGTTGCTTGATCCGAGCGAACGAGAGAAGTCGGCGGCGTCCGACATTGAGACTTCTACGGAGAATGTTTCGCCCGAACCTGAAGGAACCTCGGCGGAACCGGATCGCGCGACCAACCCCTCACCCGGCCTACGGCCACCCTCTCCCCGTCCGAATGGGAGAGGGCCAGCCGAAGACCTTCTCGTCACCCAGGCCGATCCTTGTCAGGCGGAAGCGGTGGCCCACGCGCGGCGCAGCGCGGCGTTGGTTGTCCACGGCCCGCCCGGCACGGGCAAGAGCCAGACCATCGCGAACATCATCGGCGACCATCTGGCGCGCGGTGAGCGTGTGCTTTTCGTCTGCGACAAACGCACCGCGCTCGACGTGGTGAAATACCGCCTCGACAGCATGGGCCTCGGCGCGCTCTGCGGCGTGATCCACGATCCGCAGCGCGACCGGCGCGACCTCTACCTCGGCCTGCGCGAGCGGCTGGAAGGTTTGGCCGAGGAAGCGCCCCAACCCGATCCCGCCCGCGAACTCGACCAGGTGAACGCGCGTCTCACCGCGCTGCACGGTGAGCTGCGCGCCTGCTTCGACAGCCTCCACACCGCGCCAATCGGCGGTCGTTCCTTCCATGAACTCTGCGGCGAATGGCTGGAGCTTTCCGGCCGGGGCACAGTCCTGCTGAACGGCTCCGACACGCTTGATCTTCCGTTGCTCGACGCGCATCGCACGGACCTGGAGGAAATCCTGCGCCGCGCCTTGCAAGCCCGCTGGGCGGACAATCCGTTCCGCAATCGGCTCGGCCTCGGCTTGGACCGCTGGCTCGCGACTCCGGCGGAGACATTCCGCCACCGTTTGTCCTCGGTCGTGGCCGCCGCTGAGAAAGCCGACTCGTTCCTCCAAGACGACCTGCCGCCGCTGGACGCAGCGCTTCCGTTCCCCGAACAAGCCGCGCACCGTCGCACATTGGCCGACCAACTCGACGCCGTGGGCCGCCGAGGATTGGGCGAAGTCGCGGCCCGGCTCTCTCAGCGAACCGACTGGAAAACCATCCAGACCGAGCTGGAACGCCTGGCCGGAGAAGGCGCGCGTCTGTCCGAACCACTCGACCGTGAGCTGGTTCTTCA
>CBFGQE010000704.1:0-2006 GCA_965650815.1 uncultured bacterium | reverse complement strand
CGCCATCGTCGTCCAGCAGGAGGTGCTGACCGACGTGCATTCCTTCAACCGCGCGCTGATCCACGTCCTGCGGCAGGACCCCGATGTGATCGTCGTCGGCGAGATGCGCGACCACGAGGCCATCGCCACCGCGTTGACTGCCGCCGAGACCGGACACCTCGTGCTGGCCACGATGCATTCGCCCAACGTCTTCCTCGCGCTGGAGCGGATGATCGGGATCTTCGAAGGCGGGGCGCAGCGACAGATCATCCTCCAGCTGGCGAACAACCTGCAGGGCATTCTTTCCCAGGAGCTGCTTCCCTCCGCCGACCGCACCCGGCGCGTGCTCGCCTACGAGCTGCTCGTGGCCACGCCGGCGGTGAGGAACCTGATCCGGGAAAACCAGCTCCACCACCTCGACAACGTCATCCAGACCAGCCGCCGCGACGGCATGGTCCTGCTCGACGACTGCCTGCGCGACCTCTACGGCAAGTGCCTCATCAGCTACGACACCGCCCTGGCCCGCGCCCGCCAACCCGACCGAGTGAGCCGCAAGCCCGAGTAATCCGACCCGGCTCGAACGTCTGGAGCCGGGTCGGATTCTTCACTTCGGCGGGGGATCAGGCTTTGACCTGTTTGACCTTGGTCCACTTCTTGGTCTTGGCGGAGGCCAGCACGGCGTCCACCACATAGTCGGTGGCGAGACCGTCCTTGAAGTCGGGCCGCGCGGCTTCGCCCTTTTCCAAGGCGCTGATGAACTCCACGACCTGGTGGATGAAGCTATGCTCGTAGCCGAGCTGGAGGCCGGGCACCCACCACTTGCCGGTGTAGGGGTGGTCGCCGTCGGAGACGTGGACGCTCTTCCAGCCGCGTTCGCGGCCCTCGTCGCTGTGATCGAAGATCTGGAGCCGGTGCAGGTCGTGCAGATCCCACTTGAGGGACATGTGCTCGCCGTTCACCTCGAAGGTGTAGAGCGCCTTGTGGCCGCGGGCGTAGCGGGTGGACTCGAAGAGGCCGAGGGAACCGTTGTTGAAGTGGCAGAGGAAGGCGCAGGCGTCGTCGATGGAGACCTTCTCGACCTTGCCGGTGAGGTTGTGTTTGCGCTCCTTGATGAACGTCTCGGTCATGGCGCTGACGTCCTTGATGCCGCCGTTGAGCCACATGGCGGTGTCGATGCAGTGGGCGAGGAGATCTCCGGTGACGCCGGAGCCGGCGGCCTTGGCGTCGAGGCGCCAGAGGGCGGCGCCGCCCTGCGGGAGGTCGGGATTGATGGTCCAGTCCTGGAGGAAATTGGCGCGGTAGTGGAAGACCTTGCCGAGCTTGCCTTCGTCGATGAGCTGCTTGGCGAGGACGACGGCGGGGCAACGGCGGTAGTTATACCAGACCATGTTGGGCACCTTCGCCTTCTCGATGGCCTTGACCATCTTCTCGGCCTCCTTGGCGTTCAGGGCGAGGGGCTTTTCGCAGAGGATCATCTTGCCGGCCTTGGCGGCGGCGATGGCGATCTCGGCGTGGAGGTTGTTGGGGACGGCGATGTCGATGACGTCGATGTCGTCGCGGGCGATGAGCTTCTTCCAATCCGTCTCGACCGACTTGTAGCCCCATTTGTCGGCGAATTCCTGGGCCTTGCCGGCGTCGCGGGCGCAGACGGCCTGGAGCACCAGTTCGTAGCTTGAGGGGAAGAAGTGGCCGACTTGGGCGAAGGCGTTGGAGTGGGCGCGGCCCATGAAGCCGTAGCCGATGAGACCGATGCGGAGTTGTTTCTTTGCCATAAATGATGGCCGCAAAGAGGCGCAAGAGGCGCAAAAAATCTGCGGCTAGAGGTTGTGGGGTTCGGGATTGCTGAGATGGATGGCGAACCCGGTTTCCCGGACGAGGTCACAGAGCTGAAAGATGGGGTCCTTCATGAATTTTGCGCTCTTTGTGCCTTCTTGCGGCCATTCGCCGCCTGAAAAAAAGAAGTCCGCGAAAGAACACAGGGAATGCAAAGAACGGATGCCTAATCGCGTTCAATCACCGTTCCTTGC
>CBFGQE010000703.1:0-2007 GCA_965650815.1 uncultured bacterium | reverse complement strand
CTGAATTGGTCCCCGGCTCGGGTGCCGGACGCCACGGACCATGTGGCCATCACCAGCGGCAGCAACGTCACGCTCAACGTCTCCGCCTCCATCGCCAGCCTCCAGCTCGGCCTGGACAGCGGGAGCTCGACCCAGCGGCTGACCTTCGGCGGCAACCACACCTTGACCCTCGGGACGAACAGCACCGTGGGCTCGCGTGGCGAGCTGTATTTCCGCGGCGCGTTGAACGGCGCGGGCCGGCTGGAGGTGCGCGGCTTCATGCAGTGGCGAACGGGACGCGTGGCGGCCGGATTGACCATCGCCGAGACGGGACGGCTGAACTTCACCGGCGAATACTATCCGCTGCTCAGCTCGGGCGATGACGCTTCCCCCGTCATCCTGACCAACCGCGGCACGGTCACCTACGTCGGCGGCTACGAGCTCTATGCCGGGGCCAACGCCCAGATCCACAACCACGGTGTCTGGCGATTGGATGCCGATGGCGATGCGCTCAACCACTCGGAAGGTTCCGCCCCCTACTTCCACAACTACGGCACCTTGACCAAGGCGGGAGGCACCGGCGCGACCACGTTCCGCAGCTCGACCACCACTCTGCATGGCGGCGGCACGGTGGACGCTTCCACAGGCGTTCTCCAGTTCGTCAGCACGACGCTCTGGAACAACGGCAGCCGAGTCACCGGCGGCGGTGTCGTCCGTCTCAATGGCGGCGTCACGACCCTCTCCGGCACGAACCATCTCGAGGGCAATTGGGAGTGGTTCAACGCGTCGATCTACGGAAACGGCGTGATCGCCGGCCCCGTTCCGCTCGTCTGGCGCACCGGCAATGTTTACGGAGGTCTCACCGTCGCGCCCGGGGCCCAGCTCCGGTTCACCGGCGAGTATTATCCCCGCCTGAGCTCCCTGGATGACAACAACCCCGCCTACCTGACCAACCGGGGCACCGTCTACTACGTCGGCGGCTACGAACTGTATGCCGGGGCCAAGGCGGAGGTCCACAACCACGGCACTTGGCGGCTCGAAGCCGATGGAACGGCGTTCCAGCACTCCACCGGTTCGCCGCCCTCGTTCCACAACCACGGCACCCTCACGAAGACGGGCGGAACGGGCGCCACGGCCTTCTACAACTCCACGGTCTATCTGAACGGCGGGGGCGTGGTGAACGCCGCCTCCGGTGTTCTCCGCCTGAGCGCAACCACCGAATGGCGCAACGGCAACCGCATCACCGGCGCGGGCATCGTCCGGCTCCACGGGAGCATCGCCACGCTGTCCGGCACCAACATCCTCGACGGCAATTGGGAGTGGTTCGACTCGTATGTCCACGGGAACGGCGTCTTGGCCGGTCCCAAGCCGCTCGTCTGGCGCACCGGCCAGATGCGCGGAGCCCTGACCGTCGCGCCGGGATCGACCCTCCAGTTCACCGGTGAATACTACCCGGCGATCCTGTCCTACGACACCAACGTCACCGCCGTCCTCACCAACCGGGGAACCGTGGTCTACCCCGGCGGCTATCCGCTCTATGCCGGCACCGCGTCGCAGATATACAATCATGGCCAATGGCGCATCGAGGCCGACGGCTCCGTCTTCGAGCACGGCGTCACCGGCGATTGGCCCACCTTCCACAACCACGGGCTCATCACCAAGGTCGGCGGCACCGGCGACAGCTCGTTCAGCCAGTCCACCACCATCCTCCATGGCGACGGAACGGTGAACTCCTCCATCGGTTCGCTCCGCTTCACGAGCAACACCGACTGGCGCAACGGCAACCGCATCACCGGTTCCGGCACCGTGCGGCTTCTGAACGGCTCGACCACGCTGTCCGGCACCAACCTGCTCGAAGGAAACTGGGAATGGTTCAACGTCCTCATCTACGGCAACGGCGTGATCGCGGGGCCGAGGCCTTTGGTGTGGCGCACCGGCCAGATGCGCGGGGCCCTGACCGTCGCGCCCGATGTCGCTCTCCGTTTCACCGGCGAATACTATCCGGCGCTGATCTCCTACGACACCAAC
>CBFGQE010000702.1:0-2008 GCA_965650815.1 uncultured bacterium | reverse complement strand
GTCGGAGAAGTCCAGCTTGGGATCGATGCCGTGCATGTAGAGGTTCATGGCCACGGTGACGACGTCCAGGTTGCCCGTGCGTTCGCCGTTGCCGAAGAGCGTGCCTTCCACGCGGTCGGCGCCGGCCAAGAGGCCCAGCTCCGTCGCGGCCACGCCGGTGCAACGGTCGTTGTGCGTGTGCAGCGAGATGAGGAGCGATTCGCGGTTCTTGATGTTCCGGCACATCCACTCGATCTGGTCGGCGTGGACGTTGGGCATGGCCACTTCCACGGTGTCGGGCAGGTTCAGGATCATCTTCCGCTCGGGCGTGGGCTGCCACACGTCCATGACCGCCTCGGAGATCTCTTTGGCGAAGTCCAGCTCGGTGGCGCTGAAGCTCTCGGGCGAATACTGGAGGCGGACGTTGGTCCCGGCCAAACGCGGCAGCCGTTCCTGGATCCACTTCGCGCCCTGCACGGCCATGGCCTTGATCTCGTCCTTCGACTTGCCGAAGACGACGCGGCGCTGGGCGGGCGAGGTGGAGTTGTAGAGATGGATGATGACGTTCTTCGCGCCGATCAAGGACTGGACGGTCTTCTCGATCAGGTCTTCGCGCGCCTGGACGAGGCACTGGATGGTGACGTCGTCCGGGATGTGGCCCTTCTCGATCAACAGGCGGTTGAAGGCGAACTCGGTGTTCGACGCCGAGGGGAAACCGACCTCGATCTCCTTGAAGCCGCATTTCACCAGCGTCTGGAAGAGCTCCAGCTTCTGCGCGACGTTCATCGGCACGGCGAGCGCCTGGTTGCCGTCGCGGAGGTCCACGCTGCACCAGATGGGGGCGGCGGACAGGACGCGGTTCGGCCATTGCCGGTCGGCCAAAGGCACCGGCGGGAACGGGCGGTATTTCGATGCGGGGTTCTTCAACATGACTGTGTTTGCGGTTGAGTTAACGCCGATCCGGCGGCCGGGGCAAAAGACAAAACCCCGCCGCCATGTCGGCAGCGGGGTTGGGAAATCGTTCGAATCCGGTCAAACCCCGACAGCCGCGCGGCCGCTAAGCAGCGCGAGAAGCGAAAGTCGAAGGTTCACGGACGGATTCATGTGCGGCGTTAAGAAACACGCGGCTGCGCGGACGGTCAACGGGTTTCTCCGTCGCGGCGGTTGCCATCGGCAGAAGATTCCGGGCGTCCAACGCTACGCGCCAAGGAGCAGCGCCACGTAGGGCAGGTCGGCGGGGAGCGTCACCTTGGGGTTCGGCTGCCTGCTCGCGACCAGCTTGACCGGCTGGCCGATTAGCTCGCAGGCGGCGGTGTCGTCGGTCACGGAGAGCTGCCTTTCCTTCACCACGCGCAGGGCCTCGCGGATCACCGGCACGCGGAAGGTCTGCGGCGTCTGCACGGCCCAGAGGCGGCTGCGGTCCAGGTGCCGCGACACCGTCTGGCCGTCGTCGGACTGCTTGATGGTGTCCGTCACGGGCTGGGCGGCGACGGCGGCGCCGGTTTCGCGCGCGGCGGCGATGGTGGCCTCGATGAGTTCCCGTCCCGTGCAAGGGCGCGCACCGTCCTGGATGGCCACGATCTCCGTGCCGGGCGACAGCGCCTCCAGCCCGTTCCAAACCGAGTCCTGCCGTTCGGCGCCGCCCGGCACGAGGCGGAACGGCTTCCTGAACCCGTGCTCCCGTGCGAGCTGCTGGAAGTCCCCCTCCATGCCCTTGCGCACGACGAGGACGATCTCGTCGATATCCGGCACGGAGTCGAAGCGCGCCCAGGCGTGGGCCACGACGGGCCGGCCGGCGACCTCGAGGAAGAGCTTGTCCACGTTCGGTCCCATGCGTTTGCCCTGTCCGGCGGCGACGATGATGGCGGAGATCACGGGCGCGGTTTGTAGCAACGGCCCCGCGCTTCGGAAAGCTCCGACACTGCGGCGCGCTTCGGGGTTGTCCGCGCACGGGCGGGCGGACATCGTTCCCCGCCATGTCCGAAGTTTTCCGCCATCCGCACCGCGTCACCTACGCCCACTGCACCGT
>CBFGQE010000701.1:0-2011 GCA_965650815.1 uncultured bacterium | reverse complement strand
GCCTTCTCCGTGCCCTTGCCGTCGGGCAGCGTCAGCGAGACGGCCGCCTGGTTCTTGAAGGTGGTGGAGACCATCATGAAGATCACCACGACCATCAGCACGTCGATCAGCGAGATGATGATGACGGCCGGGGTCGAGCGGCGGCGGGTTTCGAGGAAGCGCATGGCGTCTCAGCGGGTGAAGCCGGGTTCCACCGCGTGGCGGCGCAGGAACTCGTCGCACACGTTCTCCATCTCGATGGCGTAGGTCTCCACCCGGCGGTTGAAGTAGCTCCAGGCCACCAGCGACGGGATGGCCGCGAGCAGGCCGAAGAGCGTCGCGTTCAGCGCCACCGCGATGCCGGCGGCGAACTTCTCGCTCTCGTTTCCGGCCGCGGTGCCCATCGAACCGAAGAGCAGGATCAGGCCGTAGATCGTGCCCACCAGGCCCATGAGCGGCGCGACGCCGACGACGATCTCCATGACCACCAGGCCGCGTTGCAACCCGGCGATCTCCTGGCGGGCGCGCGTCTGGAGGGCGTTGGCCGTGTCGGCCTTCGGCCAATCGCGATGCGCGTCGGCGAAGAGCAGCAGTCGGCTCACGGGCGACGGGTTCTGTTCGCAGACCGACCGGAGGACGGGCAGCTCCGCTTCTCCGGTGCAGTTGGCCGCCGTCGAGAGCACGACATCGGGCAACACTCGGGAGCGGCGCAGGGCAAGCGCGCGTTCGACGATGAAGGCGACCCCGACGACCGAGGTGAGGACGAGAAGAACGAGGATGAAGGTTTCCATTCGCGGAGAAACAGGCGTGGCTTACTGGAGGTAGTGGAAGGTGAAGGTGATCTCTCGGGACGTGGAGCCGATCTCGCGGCGCATCTCGATCGGCCATTCCTCGTAGGGGGCCGGCGTTTCGATGGCGTGGCGGCAATAATAGGTCATGAGCTCGTCCACGGTGCTTCGAACCACCACGACGTTCTCGATCCGTCCGTCAAAGCGCAGGTTGAAGCGGATCTGGACCTCTCCGGCTCCGCCCATGACCTGCGAGCCCATGACCTTGAACCAGGCTTCCCTGACGGCATCCACGAAGCGCTTGTCGTAGGCTCCGAACCGCGAGCCTTTCACGTCGAATCCAACATCGCTTTGCCGGGCGACACCGCCTTCGGAGAGCGTCCTGGGCCCCGGATCGCCCCCCAGTCGCGCCTTGGCCTCGGCCACGGAACGCGGGCGCGGGCGCTGCTGCGTGTTGGAGGCCAAACCTTGGTCCGGATCGCCGAACGTCGCGCCGTTGTTGGGCCTGGGTTGGGCTTTGGCCATCTGGGTCTCGCCCTCGGCCAGCGCCTTCTGCTGACCCGCACGGGTCTGGCGGTCCGACGGAGATTCCGGCTCCGGGCGGGCGCTGGCGTCGGGCTGGAGCGGGAAGGCCTTCGACGGCTCGTCCACCGCTTTGGCGTAGGGACGGTTCTCCGTGATCTTGTCGAAAGGCTGCTGCTTTCCGTCGATCTTCGGTTTGGCCTGGTCGGCCGGCGACGGCTCGGGATTGGCGGCCCTGGTGCTAACCGCGCCGTAGTGTTTCGCGTCCGGCGGCGCTTCGTCCGAAGCCTTGAGCGGGTCCACGTCCAGGAAGGTCAACCGGGTCTCGCCCGACTCCTTCTTCTCCTGCTCGGTCTGCTGCGAAACCTTGGCCAAGGCGGCCTGGATCTCCGCCGCGCCGACGCCGGCGACGAGTTGGGCCGCAGCGATGAAGCCCCAGAGCAACCCGCCGACGCCGTGGATCAGGATCGAGACCGCAAACGCCAACGCCAGCGGGTTCCTGAGAACCCGCTTCCAGCGCGTCTGGTCGTCCACAACCGTCATCGTAGAAGCAACATGGCCAACGTTCCCCCGCCGGGCAACTGATTACCCGGCGAGGGCCAGGACCGCAGCCGCAAAGCTCCGGCCAAGCCGAAACAGGTAGGGCGGAGGCTCCGGCCTAACGTCGGCCCGCAGACTGTGCGGACCAAGGGCGTCGTCTGCTTAGGCGACTTGCCGGTTTT
>CBFGQE010000700.1:0-2024 GCA_965650815.1 uncultured bacterium | reverse complement strand
TGGCCACGCTGCTCGAATGGGACGGCCGCATTCCTTCCTTCGAGGAAGTATGGTCGGAGGCGAGGAAATCGGAAACCTGGCGCGAGGCGGCGCTGGCAAAACGGCGCGATCATGCGGCCGCTTGACGAGACCCAGCGCGAGTTCTTCGCCGCGCTCCAGATGCCGCTGCGGGGAAGCAGCCGCCGGGCCACGCATCTGCCACCGAACGAAGACGGGCATTCGCCCGAATTCCTCGCGAAGGCGGAGGAACTGATGCAACCGGGTGAAAACCTCTCCGCGGCGGAGCGCCTCGAACTCTACCACCGCCAGTACTGGTTCCGGGTGCTGGAGTCGGTCGCGGAAGACTTCCCGCACCTGCGGCGGATGGCGGGGGAAGAGAAGTTCTGGGAAATGCTGGAAGCCTACCTCCAGAGCTTCCCCTCCGGAAGCTTCACGCTCCGCCATCTCGGTCGATCGATGGCGCGCTTTATCGCGGGGTGGGAAGGCTTGGACGAGACGCGGCGACGCTGGTTCACGGCCTTGGCCGAGCTGGAATACGCGGCGATGGAAGTCTTCGAAGCGGCGGAGCGGGAGCCACTGCCGCCGGACCGCTTGGCGACCGAAGAACTCGAACTCCAGCCACATGTCCGGCTGATCCGGACGGAAATACCCGCCCACCTGTGCATGCGGTGGAAGACCTTCACCCCGGTGGAAGAAGCTCTGTCCCATGTCGCCGTCTGGCGCGGGCCGGGGGGGGCCCATCAAGTCACGCTGGATCCGGTCGAGTTCGTGCTGCTGGAGCGGCTGAGGAATGGCGGCCGTCTGGAGGATTTGTTCGCGGACCCGGTGCAGCCGGAGCCCACGCCGGAGGAGGTGCACCGGTGGTTCGCCGACTGGCAATCGCGCGGTTGGATCACCGTGCGGGGCAGCGAAGTGATCGAACTCACGGCGAAGGCCGGGGACGACTGGAGCGGGGTGGACAAGATGGGCTCGCAGGCGGTGGCGATGGAGGACTGAGTTCCGTCCAGTCCACGGCCCGGGGCACTCCCCGGGGTTGCAGGTTCGGCGGAACCGTTCACAGTCCCGGCATGCCCCGCAGCGCCTACGATCAGGTCGGTGGACTCGTGTATTTCCCGCGCATGTGCGACAAGATCCGGTTGCACGCGAAGGGAGAACTGGAAGAAGACTACCATGGCTATCTTGGAAAGGGTTTCGACGGACGGATCTGCGCTTACCTGCGGGTGAGCTACGAGGAGGTGAAGGCCCAAGTGTTGTCGGGAAAGACCGACGAGGAAGTGCTGGCCTGGTGCCTGGAGAACGGCCGCGGCTTGACCGAGATCGACTACCTCGTATGGAACGGCTTCGCACGGAAGCGCGGCTGGCGCGACGACGACGGCGGCTCCGAATTCCTCGCCAAGGCGAAAGCGGACGCGGGACTCGGCGGACGCGACGCGATCATGACGATGTTCGACTTCTACGAACACGACGAAGGGCGCGCATCATGAGCGAAGAACCGCGGGAACATCCGAAGGATCCGCTCCACGGCGTGACGCTCGCCCAGATCGTGCAGGCCTTGCAGGAGCGCCACGGTTGGGACGAGATGGGCCGCCGCATCCGGGTGCGTTGCTTCAACGAGAACCCGAGCATCAAATCGAGCCTGACTTTCCTGCGCAAGACACCGTGGGCGCGCGAGAAGGTGGAAGCTTGGTATCTCCGCGAGCTGCGCAGGCCGGGCCGATGATCGGCCTAGCGCGGCAAGGGTACCGGTGCCGCGGCGGAGGCGATCGATCCAGCACGCCGCGACGAGCTCCGGCCTATCAGAATGAAAAGGCCGACCAATGCCGCGCAGGCCACCGGCTTCCAGTCGAAGCGCTCGTGGAGGAACACCGCGGCAGCAATGAAGGTGAAGAAAGGCTGTAGCAACTGGATCTGCCCGACCCGCGCGACACCGCCGAGCGCGAGCCCGTGATACCACGCAAAGAAACCGAGGAAGGCGCTGACGAAGCTCAAGTTCACGGCCGACTGGCGCTTCGAAGGCCAGACCT
>CBFGQE010000699.1:0-2028 GCA_965650815.1 uncultured bacterium | reverse complement strand
TCCGCCTGTTCCTCCGGGCTGACGAAGCTGATGGCGTCGCCCACGGCCTGGGCGCGGCCGGTGCGGCCGATGCGGTGGACGTAGTCCTCGGCGTGCATCGGGAAGTCGTAGTTGATGACGTGGGAAATGCCGTCCACGTCGATGCCGCGCGCCGCGATGTCGGTGGCCACGAGCACGCGGACCGCGCCGGACTTGAAGTCCTTCAACGCGCGCAGGCGCTGGTTCTGGGAACGGTTGGAATGGAGCGTGCCGCAACGGACGCCCTTCGCCTCCAGTTGGCGCGCGATGCGGTCGGCCCCGTGCTTCGTGCGGGAGAAGACGAGCACCATGTTCATCTGCGGATCGTTCAGCAGATGGGCGAGGAGCGCGGGCTTGAGGTTCTTGGGCACCTCATAGACGAGCTGGGTGACGGTCTCGGCGGGGTTCGAGCGGCGGCCGATCTGCACGGTCTTCGGCTGGTGTTGGAACTCGTGGGTGAGCTTCTCGATCTCCGACGAGAGCGTGGCGGAAAAGAGGAGCGTCTGCCGTTTCTGCGGGAGCGAGCGGACGATCTGGCGGATCGAGGGGAGGAACCCCATGTCGAGCATCCGGTCCGCTTCGTCGAGGACGAGGTGCTGGAGGTTCGAGAAGTCGGTGCAGCGTTGGCCCATCAGGTCCAGCAATCGTCCGGGACAGGCGATGACGACATCGGTGCCGGCACGGAGAGCGCGGATCTGGGGATTCTCGCCCACGCCGCCGAAGACGGTGGCGACGGTCAGCGGGAGATGTTTGGCGTAGGCCTTGAGGTTTTCCTCGATCTGCACGACCAGCTCGCGGGTCGGCGCGATGATGAGGACCTTCGTGCCGCGACGCGGCGCGGCTGCGGCGGCCGCGAGCCGGGAAAGGATCGGCAGCGTGAACGCGGCCGTCTTGCCGGTGCCCGTCTGGGCGATGCCGATGAGGTCCTGGCCCGCGAGCACGGGCGGAATGGCGGCGGCTTGGATGGGCGTGGGTTCGGTGTAACCGGCTTCCTGCACCGCCCGCAAAATTCGGGCATCAAGGCCCAGACTGCTGAATGACATGCGGGCGGAGTGTAAGGAAGGGCCGGGCAATGGCACGCACCAAAAAATGCCGGCAAGCCGAAGCGTTCGCGGCCCATTCGCCGGCCCGGTAGGCTTCCATTGCTCCTACCGGCTCGGGCGGCGCGCGAGCCAGGCCGGACCTTCGACGGCCACCACCGCGAAGACCACGAGCCATGGCACGACATCGGCCCAGATCCCGACACCATAGATTCCCGGGAGCCAGACGGGCAGAAGGTTGACGGTCAAATTGCCGGCCGCATGGAATAGGATCGCCAGCAGGATGCTTCCGCGCGTGTGGTTGAAGACCCAGGTGAAGAGAATGGACGCGGCGAAGATGCGCGGCAGGTGTTCGTAAAAGGGGCGATCCGCCATCGCGCTGCCCGGCGTGAGCGCGAACGGCAGGTGCCACGCCGCCCAGATTGCGCCCAGCACAAGGCTCGCCGCCAGCGCGGAATGCCGTTCCAACAGCCTCGGCAGGGCAAACCCGCGCCAACCGAGTTCTTCCCCCAGACCATCGAATCCCAGGGTGAACATGAGCCCGAGCAGCAGCGCTCGAAGCCACAGCGGATTCGTCGCGTCAGCGCCCGGCAAGACGGGATCGATGGACGGCCGTGTCCATTCGCCGCCGAAAAGCAGGTGCAGGCCCAACGCGAGGAATGCCTGGGCCACGGGCAGGAGCAGGACGACGAAATACCAGCGAACCCCGACCCTCCAACGAACCAGCCGTTGTCCCAGATCCTTCAATCCGGAAAGCCCGGTGCAGACTGCGGCCGCGATCAGCGCGGCCAAGGCGGGGCCGTAGCCGGCGACGAGGAACATCCCATCCGGCACCCGCACATCCCAGAGTCCATGCGACACCATTGCCCGGGGCATCCAGTTGGCCCAGGTCAGGCCGAATGCCAGCAGGCAGAAAAGCAGCACCGGAGACTGCCGGACGCGGTTCACAGGCGGGCGTCGGGGCCATCGT
>CBFGQE010000698.1:0-2037 GCA_965650815.1 uncultured bacterium | reverse complement strand
GGCGTCAAAAAGATCGAACTCAAGTAATCCGTCCCACCGGCCGATTTGCCTGCCAAAGATATGTCCACGCCCAAGACCATCTCCCTGAGGAAAAGCTTCAGGAACATCCGCGTCGTCGTAGCCCTGCTCCTGGTGTTCGTCACGATCCAGGGAGTGGTCCTGTGGCGCGTCTGCCAACGCGGCACCGCTTCGATCCAGTCCCTCGAAAAGGAAGGCCTCCCGAGCCTCCAACAAGTGGCCATCCTCCAGGAGAACCTCGCGCTCTTCCGCCTGCACTCCTACGAGGGCCTCTTCGCCCAGGAAGCGGAGAAGCCGGCCAAGGCCAAGCAGGCCGAGGAACGCCGCGACCGGAGCAACGCCGCCATCGCCGAGCTGAAGAAGCTCTTCCCCGAGGGCGAGGCCGCCGGCCAGATCCTGGCCACCGAGAAGGCCTTCGCCGAGGCCTCCAACGCCTTCGCCAAGGCCCGCGCCCTGATGGACTCCGACTTCGCCGCCGCCATGAAGGCGCTCGACCAGGAGCTGCCCGCCAAGATCCAGGCCCTGACCGACGCCACCGCTTCCCTGAAGTCCACCTGCTACGCCTTCTCGACCGAGAGCGCCAAGCACGCCGTCTCCAGCTTCGGCACCATCCGCCAGAACGTCATCACGCTCGGACCCGCCACCGCCGTCGTCGCGCTTATCGCCTCCGCGCTCGTTACAGTCCTCGCCTGGCGCACCCGCCGCACCATGCGCGACATTTCCGACCGCCTTTCCAGTGGCTCGGACGACATCCTGCACGCCGCCGAGAACATGTCCGGCACCAGCCACAAGCTCGCCGAATCCGGCGCGTCCCAGGCCGCGTCGGTCGAAGAAACCAGCGCCTCGATGGAGGAGATCCGCAGCATGGTCCAGCGCAACTCCGACAACGCCACCAGCGCCAAGGCCCTCGCCAACGAGGCGCGCGGCGCGGCCGAAGGCGGAGCCAAGGAGATGGTCGAGCTCTCCCACGCCATGGACGAGATCAAGGCCTCCTCCGACAACATCGCCAAGATCCTGAAGAGCATCGACGAGATCGCCTTCCAGACAAACATCCTCGCGCTCAACGCCGCCGTTGAAGCCGCCCGCGCCGGTGAAGCCGGACTCGGATTCGCCGTCGTCGCCGACGAGGTCCGCAGCCTCGCCCATCGCGCCGGCCAGGCCGCCCGCGAAACCGCGAACAGCATCGAGGAATCCCTCCGCCGCAGCGCCCGCGGCGTGGACATCTCCAAGCGCGTCGCCGTCGGCCTTGAACAGATCGTCGAGAAGGCCCGCCAAGTGGACGAACTCGTCGGCGAGATCGCCGTCGCCTCCTCCGAGCAGTCGCGCGGCATCACCCAGGTCAACGGTGCGATGACCGAGATCGACCGCGCCTCGCAGGCCATCGCCGCCGAAGCCGACCACAGCGCCCAGAGCTCCCAGCAGCTCGATCAGCAGGCCAAGGATCTCCGCACCGCCGTGGCCGAACTCATCTCCTTCGTGGACGACACGCAGAAGGCCGTCCGCGCCGCCGCCACAGCGGTTCCCAATCGTCCGCACCACGCCGAAACCAAGGCTCCGGCGGTCAAGACCGTCGCCTCGAAGCCCTCTGCCAAAGCCGAATCCAACGACGACTTCTTCGCCCCCGCGCCGCGCTCGGCGGCTCCGGCGACAAAGACCACCGTCACCTCCGGCAACAGCAAGACCGAAGGCTTCGCCGACTTCGATTTCTGAACACGACACCGCCCTGGCCGAAAGGCCGCGGCACTGAACCGGCCGGGATCAAGCCCCCGGCCGGTTTTTTCGTTTCCTGCGGTCCACGGGAAACATCCCACTGTCGCCGCACGGGAAGAGATCCTAGAATCGCCGCATGGCGCTCGATCCCTCCCAGCTTGCTCAGGCCCTGGTGGCCCTTGGTTGTCCGACGGAAAAGTCCGCCGAGATGGCGGCGCAGCTCGACAAACGCGCCCACCAGCTCGCCGCCGAACGCGGGCAAACCTACGACGAGGCGCTCGTCCATCTGCTGAAGCTCATGGCCCAGGG
>CBFGQE010000697.1:0-2041 GCA_965650815.1 uncultured bacterium | reverse complement strand
CGCCCGCGATCCTGGCCGCCGTGCGGGTGTGGACGCAGACCCGGGCGCGGTCGAAACCCGCGTCGCGCAGCTTCACGTCCTGCTCGGGATCGAGCGGGAGCCAACGGCCTTTCTCCGTGTCGGCCACGTAGAGCGTGCCGTCGTCCAGCAGGCGGCGGTTGGCCTTGCCGCCCGAGGGGTCGTATTTTCCGCGGCTGACGAATTTGTAGAAGCATTGCCCGTTGCGGTCGTCGCCGAGGTAGCCGACGAGGCGGCCGTCCTTGGCCAGGGTGAACGCGACGTTCTCGTGGGCGAACCGGCCCAGCGCGGTGTGTTTGATGCACTCGCGCGTCTCGGGATCGACCTCGACGATGTAGCCGTAGTGTTCGGCGGGGCGGGGGAAGAAGTCGGCGATCTTCGAGGGCTTCTGCTTCAGTTCTTCGTCGCCCCAGATGTCCTGATAATTTTCTTCGGCCGTGCAGAGGGTTCCCCAGGGCGTGACGCCGCCGCCGCAGTTGCTGTTCGAGCCGATGGCTTCACGCGCGCCCTTCACCCAAGCGGTGCCCGCCGCCGGACCGGAGAGGCGGATCTTCGTGGAAAGGCCATCGACGCGGAAGTTCTCCGCGTGGGGCAGCACCGGCCGCCATGAGCCGTCGGCGCGGCGTTCGAGGCGGAGCAGGGAACCGCCCTGATTGACGAGGTAGAGCTCGGCCTTTTCACGGGTCAGGGTCTTGGACCAATCGCCGGTCATGAGCGGGACGTTGGCGTTCTCGTGGTTGCACCAGAGCCACGCGGTCTTTTCGTCGCGCGGGAGCCAGACGAGGTAGTCGTTGTGTTCGCCGTAGCGTTCGCCCTGCGGGTTGATCACGTCGCCGCGTTTCAACAGCACCTCGGACACGAAGCCCTCGGGCACGGTCAACGCGTCGGCGTGGGAGATGCCGACCGGCCTGATCTCCGGTCCGTCGAAGAACGACACGGGCTTGGCCGGGACATTCGCGGCTTGGGCGTTGAACCATGCGGGGATGAGCCGGTGCCCGGCCGCCACCACGGCGGCGGCTCCGGTGAACTGCATGAACTGGCGGCGGGACAGGATCGAACGCGACATGGGCGCAACCTAGAACAGCTCGCCGTCTTCGGTAGGTGAAAAACCGGTGAACTTTCGGCGCGGTCGGCGCAGGACCGGCGTCAGCCCAAGGTGAAATCCAGCCCGATGTCCACCGCCCGGGCCGAGTGGGTCAGCGCGCCCACGGAGATGAAGTCCACGCCGGTCTCGGCGATGGCCCGCACGGTCTGGAGACTCACGCCGCCGCTGGCCTCGGTCTTGGCCCGGCGACCGACAATCGCGACGGATTCGCGCAGCTCTTCGAGCGACATGTTGTCGAGCAGGATGATGTCGGCACCGGCGTCGGCGGCTTGGCGCACCTGTTCCAAAGTGTCGGCCTCCACCTCCACCCGCAGCTTGGGATAGGCCTTGCGCGCGCGCTGCACGGCGGCGGCAATGGCGTTGGGCTTGGCGTCGCGCAAGGAGACGAGGTGGTTGTCCTTGATGAGGATCAGGTCGTGCAGGCCCACGCGGTGGTTCGTGCCGCCGCCGCAGGCCACGGCGTATTTCTCGGCGAGGCGCAGGCCGGGCGTGGTCTTGCGGGTATCCAGGATCTTCACCCGCGTGCCCGCGACGGCGTCCACGAACTGGCGTGTCAGGGTCGCCACGCCCGAGAGGCGCTGCACGAAGTTCAGCGCCACCCGCTCGGCCGTGAGCAGCGCGGCCGCCGGGCCTTTGACCCGCAGGAGCACGTCGCCCGCATGGACGGTGTCGCCGTCGCGCACGGCGCATTCCACCTCGGCCCGGGCCGAGACGCTGCGAAAGGCCGCCCGGGCAAAATCCAGCCCCGCGACGCACAACGGTTCGCGAGCGCGCATTTCCGCGCCACCGCGCAGCTTGCGCGAGATCATCGCGCGGGTCGTGGCGTCGCCGGGACCGATGTCTTCCCGGAGCGCGGCGCGGACCATTGGAGTGATGAGCCGTGGATCAAACCCTGCCATGCGCGCGAGGATGCGAGAC
>CBFGQE010000696.1:0-2042 GCA_965650815.1 uncultured bacterium | reverse complement strand
AACATGTCGCACGAGATCCGCACCCCGATGAACGGCGTCATCGGCATGACGAATCTCCTGCTCGATACCGAACTTGGCCAGCAGCAGCGGGAGTTCGCCACCATCGTCAAGGAAAGCGCCGAGTCCCTGCTCACGATCATCAACGACATCCTCGACTTCTCGAAGATCGAGGCCGGCAAGATGGTCTTCGAGCAGCTCGACTTCGACCTGCACGACGTGATGGAGAGCACGCTCGATCTGGTGGCCGAATCCGCCCAGGGCAAGGAGGTGGAGCTCGGCTGCCGCGTCGATCCCGGCATCCAGTCCGGCTTCGTCGGCGATCCTGGCCGCATCCGCCAGGTGCTGCTGAACCTCGTCGGCAACGCCATCAAGTTCACCGCGAAGGGCGAGGTCTTCATCGAGGCGCGGCAAACGGAGGTCGTCGGCGGAACCGCCGCGCTGGAAGTTTCCGTGCGCGACACCGGGCTCGGCATTTCGCCGGAAGCGCAGGCGCGTCTTTTCAACGCCTTCGAGCAGGCCGACGATTCGACCACGCGCCGCTTCGGCGGAACGGGGCTCGGACTGGCCATCACGCGCAAGCTGGTCGAGCAGATGCAGGGAACCGTCTCGGTGCAGAGCGAGCCCGGGCGCGGCTCCGTCTTCACCTTCACCATGAAGCTGCCGGTGCAGCACCGCTGCGTGCGGCCGGCCCCGTCGGAACCCGGCGCGCTGCGCGGCCGGCGCATCCTCGTGGTGGACGACAACCCGACCAGCCTCCGCCTGCTGGGCGACCTGCTGCGGCGTTGGGGCGCGCATCCGGTGGACGCCGTCTCCAGCGGGGCGGCCGCCCTGGAGGAACTGGAGCGCGCCGTCGCCGAAGGGGCTCCCTACGACATCGTGATCAGCGACCTCCTGATGCCGGAGATGGACGGGCTCGAACTCGGGCGAAGGATCAAACACAATCCCCGGTTGTCCCGGCCGAGGCTCGCGCTGCTCACCTGCGTGGGCCCGCGCGCCCACACCGAGGAATCGCGCCAGGCGGGCTTCGATCTCTGCCTTTTCAAGCCGGTGCGCGAACTGCATCTCTTCGAGTCGCTGGCCAAGCTGGTCCACGATTCCCCGATGGCGCCGCGCAAGCCGGTGGCCACGGAGGCGAACGGGTCCTCGACCACCACGCTTTCCCGCCGGGGCCGCATCCTCATCGCCGAGGACAATCCCACCAACCAGCGCGTCGCCGCGCTCATGCTGCGCAAGCTGGGGTTCCGCCCCGACGTGGTCGCCAACGGCAAGGAAGCGCTGGAGGCCTTGGAGCGCATTCCCTACGACCTCGTGTTGATGGACTGCCAGATGCCCGAGATGGATGGCTACGAAGCCACGCGGCATCTGCGCCGGATCGACGGCCCCAAGGCCGGCACGAAGATCGTGGCCATGACCGCCAACGCCATCCAGGGCGACCGCGAGAAGTGCCTCGAAGCCGGAATGGACGACTACATCGCCAAACCCGTGCGCACCGACGAGCTGACGGGAGTGCTGAGGAAGTATCTGGAGTTTTGAGTCTTTGTCGTCCCGCTTCTCTCATTCCCAATCTTCATCTTCCTCCTCGTCTTCCTCCTCCTCATCGTCCCGTCGAGTGAGCCGCTGCAACAGACGAAGAGGAGGAGGACGAAGAGCAGGAATGGTTCGCGAAGCTTGCCTCCGCTTCCCCCGCCGCCTTTCCTTCCCGGCATGAACGCCATAGTCCTGACCGGGAAAGACCAGCCGCCGATCCTTCAATCCCTCCCCGAACCCGTCGCCGCGCCCGGCGAAGCCGTCGTCACGCTGCGCGCCTCGGCCTTGAACCATCGCGACGTCTGGATCCAGCAGGGCCTGTATGCGGGCATCCAGTATCCGATCGTGCCCGGTTCCGACGGCGCGGGCGTGGTCACGGCGGTGGGCGAAGGCGTCGATGCCGCGTGGCTCAACCGCGAAGTGGTGATCAACCCGAGCTTCGACTGGGGCACGTCACCGCGCGCGTTCGGCGACCGGTTCACCATCCTCGGCCTGCCGAAGAACGGCACGATGGC
>CBFGQE010000695.1:0-2046 GCA_965650815.1 uncultured bacterium | reverse complement strand
GCACGTCCGACGCCTCGTAGTCGGCGTAGGTGTAGGGCGGGGCGTCGAAGCCGAAGGACTCCTTGTAGGCGACGACCGACGTGGCCATGCACTGACGGGTGTTGCCGTCGCCGTGCTTCAGGCCCATGCCGAACTTCCCGAGCGCGCCAAGGAAGGCGAACTCCTCTACGCAGATCTGGCCGGTGCCGATCCACGCGACGGACTCGGGGCCGTGGCGGCGCTGGATGTCCTTGAAGCGTTCGCAGAAGAGCGTGACGGCGCGTTCCCAATCGACCGGCTTCAGCTCTCCGGTCTTCTCGTCGCGGAGCAACGGCGTGGTCGCGCGGTCGTTGGCGGCGAGCGGCGTGAGCGCTTCCCAACCCTTGGGGCAGGCCATGCCGAGATTCACCGGATAGGCGGTCTCGGCGGAGAGGTTCACGGCCTGGCCGTCCTTGAGATGCACGCGCAGGCCGCAGCCGGTGGAGCAGAAGCCGCAGACGGAAGTCGTCGTGTCGTCGGGCTTGAGCCGCACGGGGACGTTGCCTAGGCCGAACTGGCCGGGCGACTGGACCAGCTCGGTGGTCATCGGGCCGTCGAAGGCGCGCAGGGCGTTTTCGATGGCGGTGGCTTGTGGACGAACAGTGGCGATGCTCATGCGACGACCCCTCCCGGCATTTTGTCCGGCGCGACGGCGGCGAAGAACAGCAGCCGTTCGCAGATTTCCCCGACCAACAGCAGACCCAACGAGAGCGCGGCCCACGGCAGCGGATTCGCCGCGAGGTCCAGGCTCAACAACAGCGGCAACGCCAGTCCGCCCACCAGCAGCGCCAGCAGCCGGGTCCAAGCGATGCCTTGCAACGGACCGGCGATGAGCAGCGCGGACTTCTTCAATGGCGGATGGCCTTTCGCGCTCCAGTGGGTGAAGGCTTCGGCTTCGATCAACAGCTTCAGAATAGCGGCGACAGGCACCCAGCCCCAGGCGAACAAGGGAGCCTCCAGCGCGGCGAGCAGCACGCTCGTTCCGGCCAAGCCTAACAGCACAGTGGAGCCGAAGAATTTCCCGGCGGTGCGGCCGAAGGACCAGAAAGCGCGCCGGGTGTCGGCGTAGAGCATGACGGAGCAGAAGATGGCGGAGAGGCCCAAGAGCGCGGGGATGCCGGATGCCAGATACCAGATTCCGGATTCCGGATGCTGGGTGCCGGAGGTCAACCATTCGGGTCTGAGCCAGAGCACGCCGGCGAGGGCTCCGACGGCTTTCACGTAGCCGCCGAAGGCGATGGCTTCGCGGCTGAACCACGACTTGCGCCAGCCGAGGAAGGCTTTCCAAGCGCGCAGCGGTTGCCCGAGGTGCAGCGTGGCGACGCCAAGCGCTGCCGCCATGACGACGAAGGTGGCGGTCGCGCCCCACTTCAACGCGGCCAGCGATCCGACGAACGCGCCGCCGATCAGGACGCCGGTGGAAAGCTGCGAGAGCGGCAGCATGAGGGCCAGCGGGAGGTGCGGGTCGGCGGTCTGGAGCACGGCATCGTCGGCGGCGCGGAGCTCGGCGGTGTCGAGGATTCGCGAGACGAAGCGGGTGGTAGGGACGGTGATCTCAGGGCGCGGGGAAGCGGGGAGAAAGGGGTTTGAAGGTAGGGCGGGCTTCCAGCCTGCCCCGTTTTCTTGGAGCCGATCTGACGACTGGGGGAGGGACAGGCTGGAAGCCTGTCCTACTTGATCGATCCGGCCGGCGGCGTTGTTTGCGCCTTTGTGCCCAGTTTTGGCGGACTTCGCCGCCGGCCGAAATTGGAGGGTCGTCGCCGCGACATCGACGACGGAGATGCGGATGGCCTCGTTGGGGCAGGACTGCACGCAGGCCGGGGCTTCACCGACGGCGAGACGCTGGCTGCACATGTCGCACTTCCGCACGATGCCGAGGCGCTTGGAATACTGCGGCACCTCGTAGGGGCACTTCATCACGCAGTATTGGCAACCGATGCACTGGTCATCGAGATGCCGGACGATGCCGGTGATCGGCTCTTTCTCGTAGGCGAGCACTGGGCAGCCGTTGAGGCAGCCGGGATCGAC
>CBFGQE010000694.1:0-2046 GCA_965650815.1 uncultured bacterium | reverse complement strand
CCGAGCGGCTCTATCGCCGGAACCCGCCGATGGACCTCGTCCAAGCCGGAGCCGCCATCCTGCTGAACGCCTCCGCCTCGCCCTGGCACCTCGGCAAGGAGAGCACGCGCTTCGAAATGCTCCGCAGCCTGGCGATCAAGGCGGGACGGCCCGTGGTCTATTGCAACCTGGTTGGCGGAAACGACGAGCTGGTCTTCGACGGCGCCAGCCTGGTTTTCGACGGCCAAGGCGCGCTGTTGGCCCAAGGAAAGGCGTTCGAAGAAGACTTCCTGGTGGTCGATCTTCCCGGTGGGGCGGGCTTGCAGCCTGCCAAACCAACTGAGTCAGCCAGCGAGTATCCGGCATCCGGTCGGCATCCGGCATCGGTGCCCGAGGAAGAACTCCTCCACCGCGCGCTCGTCCTCGGCCTCCGCGACTATCTGCACAAGTGCGGCTTCAAGTCCGCCGTGCTCGGCCTGAGCGGCGGGATCGATTCCGCGCTCGTCGCCTGCCTCGCCGCCGCCGCATTGGGACCGGAGAACGTCCACGGCTTGGCGCTGCCTTCGCAGTTCAGCTCCCAGCACAGCCTCGACGACGCCCGGACCTTGGCCGCCAATCTCGGCATCCGCTACGATGTCGTGCCCATCCAACCTCCGTTCCTGTCGGTCAAAGAGCAGTTACACGGCGTCTTTGCCGGCAAAGGTGAAGACACCACCGAGGAGAACATCCAAGCGCGCCTGCGCGGCGTGATCCTGATGTCGATGTCGAACAAGTTCGGCTCCCTTCTCCTGACCACCGGCAACAAGTCGGAGCTGGCCGTGGGCTATTGCACGCTCTACGGCGACATGTGTGGCGGGCTCGCGGTGATCAACGACGTGCCCAAGACGATGGTCTATCGCCTGTCCCGCTGGATCAACCGGGAGCGCGAGATCATCCCCGAATCCTCCATCACCAAACCGCCCAGCGCCGAGCTGCGGCCCGACCAGAAGGACCAGGATTCCCTGCCGCCCTACGAGGTGCTCGACGCCATCCTCGACGCCTACGTGGTCCAGCACCGTTCCCTCGGAGAGATCCTGGGGATGGGCTTCGCGGAGGCCGACGTCCGTCGTGTCATCCGCCTGATCGACCTGAGCGAATACAAGCGCCGCCAATCCGCCCCCGGCCTGAAGGTGACCAGCAAAGCCTTCGGCGTCGGCCGCCGCATGCCCATCGCCCAGCGCTTCCGGGAAGTCTGATCAAGGCTGCGGCGCGACGACGCGGAAGAAGAGGTTCGTGCCGCCCATCGTATTGAGCCAGGTGATCGGACGGTTGTAGTTCGTCACCACCGCCTGCCGGTTCCAAGTGGCCAGATCGCCGGAAGACTGGAGTTCCAACAGCGCTCCATATTCCGCCGAGAGCAGCAATCGCAGCGCTGTGCCGGGCCCCGAAGGCTGGTAGAGCGGGATGTCCAACGGCACTTTGCCCTCGACTGGTCCGGTCACGGTGTTGGTCAAACTGCTCCAGTGGATGGTCGTCCCGTCAAAGCCGGCCCATTGCAGATACTCCACGGTATCGCCGACCACCAGCGGCCCCAGTTCGGAGATCCCGATCTGGACCTGACCTTGGATGACTCCGGGACCGGGAACTTCTTCGGCGGGCACACTCGGCGGAGAGTTCAAACCTCCGAGATTGGTCCAACCCCAAGTGCCGGTCGTGGTGTAGAGACCCGGGAAGCTGGAAGCGGAGAAGAGGAAATCTGGCCGATCAATCACGCGCTCCAGAGCCTGCTGAAGGGAGTTCCCATTGGTCACGTAGCGATCCGTGAAAGGGATCGTCATCGGCAAAAACGCCCCGGTCGTGGCATTGGCGTCGTGGGCGACAAACTGGATTTCGTTCACTCCCGGTCTCAGCGCCAGGTTGACGAAGGCGGCCCCTCCCGCGCCCCGCACCTCGGGCGGCAAGACCTCGAAGTTGAGGTTTTGCGGGTGGTAGAGATGCCGCAGTCCGCCCACGTCATCGACCGTCAATCCGACAAAAAAGAGTCCCATCGACTGGTGCCAGATCGCCTGGTTTCCGGCCGCAACCGTG
>CBFGQE010000693.1:0-2049 GCA_965650815.1 uncultured bacterium | reverse complement strand
GCCGATCCGGCGAAGGCGATCAGGCCGAAGCGGTCCGACTGCGCGATCTGCGCCAGGTCCAGCGCGGCCAGCTTGGCCCGCGTCAACCGGTCCGTGGGTGGCGAATCCACCGCCAGCATCGACTTCGACGAATCGACCGCCACCAGGATGTCTCGCCCCTGCGTCGTCGCTTCTTCCCAGACCAGCCCCCACTGCGGCCGAGCCAGCGACACCAGCAAAGCCGCCGTCGCCACCACGATCAAAACCAGCCGCCGCCGTTCCACCGACGGGCTGAAGCCCACGGTCAATCCGGCCAGCAGCCGCTCCGGGATGAACTCCCGCATCAGCCGCTTCCGCCGTTGCCACGACCACCACAAAAACACGGCCAGCAACGGCACCACCGTCACCACCAGCCACAGGAGTTGGAAATGGGCGAAGTGCATCTTTTCTCAATGACGAAGGGCGAAGGCCAAGGCCCGAAACAATCCCGAACGAGCGACATAGAATCGCCGCATCCCAAGATTTGGCCCTTGGCCTTCGCGCTTCGGTTTTCCGTTCACGGCAATCTCCTCCACACGGTGTTTCCCAGACCGACCTCCAGCAGCAGCAGGAAGAGCGCTCCGACCAGCAAGTAGGGAAACAGCTCTGTGTAGCGTTGGAACTTCTTCATCTCGATCTCCGTCTTCTCCAGCTGGTCGATCTCCTGGTAGATGCGCTCCAGCGTCTCCGTCGTGTCGGCCCGGTAGTAGCGGCCGCCCGTGCGGTTCGCGATCTCCGTGAGCTGCGGCTCGTCGATGTTCACCGGCTCCATCTGGTAGAGCTTGCCGCCGTTGCCGGTCGGGAACGGCATCGGCGCCATGCCCCGGGTGCCGACGCCGATGGTATAGACCTTCACCTTGAGCGCCTTGGCCATGTCGGCGGCGGTCAAGGGCGTGATCTTGCCCATGTTGTTCTGTCCGTCGGTCATCAGGATCACGATGCGGCTCTTGGAATCGAGTTCCCGCAAACGGTTCAAGCCCGCGCTGATGCCCAGGCCGATGGCCGTGCCCGCTTCCTGGATCGTCTCGAGGTTCAGCCGCTCCACATTTTGGATGAGGAACTCGTGGTCCAGCGTGGGCGGCGTGACCACGTAGGCCTTGCCGGAAAAGGCCACCAGACCGATGCGGTCGTTGGGCCGGCCCTCGATGAACTGTTTCAGCACCTTCTGCGCGATGTAGAGGCGGTTCACCCGCTGGCCGCGCTCCTGGAAATCCTCCGCGCCCATGCTCAGCGACAGGTCCATCGCCACGACGATGTCGATGCCGCTAGCCTTCACCTGCGCCCGACCTTCCACCAGCCGGGGCCGCGCCAGCGCGACGATCAGCAACGCGAGCGTCAACCAGCGCAAGGCCGAGAGAATCTTGCCCGCCCGCGATTTCCGCAGCGCGGCGATGGACTTCACCAGCTGGACGGACGAATAGACGAAGGCCGTGCGCTTGGCGCGCCTCCCCTTCAGCCACGCCAGCACCGGCAGCAGCAGGAGGAACAGCAGAATCCAGGGATGCGCGAAGGTCATTTCGAGGAGATCAATTCGGCCGGTGCCTTCACCGGAGCGGGCGCGAGCGGCGCGGTTTCGTCGATCAGCTTCAGCGCCGATTCATAGAGCGGCTGGAGCTGGGCGGGCGTGGGCTGGAGCCGGGCGAACTTCACCAGGTCGCACTGCTCCAGGAATTCGCCGAGGCTGAGTTTCTGGGCGGTGGACAAAACCGGCCGGGTCCGAAGCTCCGACAGGAATTCCTCGGTCGTGCTCTCCGGCGCGCGCAGCTCGAAGCGCTCCTCCAGATAGAGCCGGACAGCATCGGAAACGAGGATGCAGAAGGGCTTGGGCTGGTCGAGCAGGTCCAGGGCGGCGGCCAGCTTCTGCCGCGCCCGTTCATGCGGCGGAACGACAATCGGCACCGGCGGCGGGAAGAGCGGCTTCTTCCGCAGCAGCAGATAGAGAATGCCCGCCACCAAGAGGACGAAGAGCACCGCCCCGGCGATGACCCAGCCCCATTTGTCGAAGATGTAAACCGGAGGCCGGATGTCGCG
>CBFGQE010000692.1:0-2054 GCA_965650815.1 uncultured bacterium | reverse complement strand
GGGCCTCGATGGAGGCGTATGAGTGGGGCTTGGCCGAGTGGAACGAAGCGGCGCGAAAGTTTGACCGCTTGAAGGTCGTCTGGACGAAGTCCGCCGAAGCGCCGCGCTCTCCGTTGATGCCCGTGGGACATGCGGTGCCATGGACCGATACGGCGGGCAAAGCATGGATGCTCTTCGCCCATCCGTTTCCCGCGATGCGTTGTCCGGCCACGTTCGAGGCGTGGCAGGATCCCGCCAGTTGGGAGGCGTTGAAGCAGCAGGAGACCGTGACGGCCGCCGATGGTTCAGGCGAAGTCCGGCCCCATCGCGGCGTGCATGTTGGCGGCATGGGGTGGCACCCGGGCCGGAAACGCTGGGTCACGATCTTCCAGCAGAGCGGCGGCAAGCCGTCAAACCTCGGCGAGCTCTGGTATGCCGAAGCCGACGCCCCGACCGGACCGTGGGGACCGGCGGTGAAGGTGCTCACCCACCGGAACTACACCTTCTACAATCCCTGCCTGCATCTGGGCCTCGCGCCGACCAATGCGCCGTTCCTGCTCTTCGAAGGCACCTACACCCACACCTTCTCCGGCAACCCGACGCCCACGCCGCGCCACGACTACAACCAGATCCTCTATCGGTTGGATCTCGACGATCCACGCTTGAAGCCTGCGCAAGGCTTCAACTGATCCATGCCGCGTCCTCCAATGAAACGTCCTCTCCTTCTCGCTCTCGGCCTCGTTCTCGTAGTCTCCAGCCGCGCCGCCGACTTCGCTTTGCGCGATGGCGATACCCTCGCTTTCCTCGGCGACAGCATCACCGCTGCGCGCGGCTACACCAAGGTGGTCGAGCACTACACGCTGATGCGGTTTCCCGACCGCAAGGTGCGCTTCGTCAACGCCGGCCAGGGCGGCGACACGGCCTACGGCAGCTTGCAGCGGCTGGACCGTGACGTGTTCGACAAGGGCGCCACCGTGTTGACCGTCGCGTTCGGGATCAACGACATCGGCTGGGGCACCAAGGCCGACAACGAACACCGGCAGAAGTATCTCGACGGCATCCGCGAGATCGTCACCCGCTGCCAAAAGCGCGGCGTGCGCGTCTTCATCTGCTCGCCCGCCGTCACTGCCGCGGATCCGGAGAAGTCCGAGACCGAATACCTCCAGCGCATGGCCGACGACGGGATGGCGCTCGCGCGTTCGTTGGGTGCCCAAACCATCGACCTTTCGCGCGGCATGCGCGAGGTCCAGCGCCGCGTGATCGCCGGCAACAAGAACGAGAAGGAACCCAAGCACCACGTCCGGCTGCACGTCGATGACGGCATCCATCTCAGCGACCTCGGCCAGCTCGCCATGGGCTACGCGATGATCAAGGGACTGGGCGCGCCGTCGGAGGTGTCCGGCGTGGTGATCGACGCCGCCGAGGGCAAGGTAATCTCCGCCGAAAACTGCACCGTGACCGCTCTGAAGAAGACCGAGGACGGCATTGTGTTTCGCCGCCACGACCGGGGATTGCCGCTGAACCTCGGCATCTTCGGTGCGTTGAACTACCGCTGGATCCCGATTCCCGACGGCATCAACGGCTACACGATCTGCGTGAAGGGATTGCCCACGGGCGACTACGAAGTGCGGGCCGAAGGCCGTTTGCTCGGCAAGTATTCCGCCGAGCGCCTGGCGAAGGGAGAGAACATCGCCTCCGCCACGAGCAACGGCTGGGAACCCGGCGGCCCGTGGGACGCCCAATCCGACGCCGTGAAGGAGCTGGTGGACGCCCGCGACGAAGCCTGGGGCGGCGTCGCCTTCCGCGAGCGCACCAACGGCGACAACCCGGCGGCCAAGAAGCTCGCCCGCCAGGCCAAGGTGGTGGACGACGAGATCGTGGCGCTCCAGCGCGCCACCGCGAAGCCGTATCCTTACCGCTTCGAGATCAAGCGGGTGACGGCTCCCTGAGACGGAACGACGTGTTCCCAAAAGGATCACGCTTGGCCTCTGGCGTTTTATCCGCCCGTCTTCAGGGATAAAGCATCCGGTATCCAAGCTCTCTTCCCTTCATCACACCCTCGTGGACGCAGCCAT
>CBFGQE010000691.1:0-2054 GCA_965650815.1 uncultured bacterium | reverse complement strand
GAAGCCCTGCGCGGCGAATGCCCGGAGTCGGCGCGGTTCGACAAGCACTACAGCTTCACCCGGTTCATCCTCCCGAACCCGCATCCGGGCAAAGCCGTTCGCACGCTCGGCTTCGTCTCCGCCGAGAAGCAATCGAGCCTCATGATCGCGGCGCTGTCGTTGAGCGAAACGGCGGTGGAAGCCAAGGGCGTGGTCCAACCCGGGATCGCGCCGGAGCTGCGGCCGAACAACGCGGCGCGAACGGGAGCCGTCGCCGTCCTTCGCGGAAAAATCCTGGCCGAGACCGGCGAGCCGCTGGAAGGCGCGCAGGTGCGGATCATCGGCGTGCGCAACGTGGGCACGGAGGAGAACGACGGTTTTGGGGAGCATCCAGCGCTCGGCACCACGGTGTTGACCGGACCGGACGGGACGTTCGAGTTCGCGACGTTGACCGATGACCGGCTGTATCGGCTGGCGGCGGCCAAGCGCGGGTTTCTCCCGGCTTCCTATCGCGGCGCGGACCCGTTGGGCGCGAGGCCAGAGCTGAGGCTGACGGTGCCGAAGGAAACCTCGGAACCCTCGGCTCGGTTCCAAGTGGTGGATCTGGCGGGCCAGCCGGTTTTCGGCGCGATGCTGCGGGTGAACTCGGTCTCGCTCCACGGCGGGACAACCTATGGCGGCACGAGCGGCTTCTCCTCGTTGTCCCTGACCGACACTGAAGGCATGGCCGCGATGTCGCGGAAGGATCCCTTCGAGACCGTGCAGGCGATCATCGCCGCCGCCGGATTGGCCCAGGTCAAAGCCCGGAGCGCCAGCACGGGCGGTGTCGAGAAGGTGACCCTCGGTCCTGGCGCGACCTTGACCGGACGCATCCTGAAGGATGGCCAACCCGTGGCCGGTCGTGTGGTGGGGCTCGTGGGTGCGGATCGCAGCTCGGAGGTTTTCGTCGGCTACTTCGAGGAGAAGACCGATGCGGAGGGACGGTTTGCTTTCCGGCACGTGCCTCCCTCCAAGAGCTATCGTCTGTTGGGCGAGTTGGAGTCGTTCCGGGAGATCGGCTTGGTCGCGCCGCAACTGGTGATGGCCCGGGCGCACGGCCAGACGAACGATCTCGGGGACTTGGCCGTGACCGAGGGGCTCACCCTGTCTGGTCGCGTGGTGCGGGCCGACGGGAAGCCGAACCATCCGACGCTGCAACTGCGCTTCGCCCACGACGAGGCGTGGAAGGGCTTCACGACGAAGCCGGAACCGGACGGCCGCTTCGAGATGAAGCACCTGCCGAGCGGCCATGTTTACCTGCACCTCGCTGGCCAGTCGGCGAACCGCTACCGTCTGGATCTGCGAAACCGCAGCCTCACTGACTACAACTCGGACGGCCTGGAGGGACAGCTCACCGCGTCCAAGAACGATCTGCTGATCCTCTTCGAAGACCGTCCGAAAGGTTCCGACTCTTTCGGACGGACCATGTTTTCGCTGCCCACGGGCGATGCCAGCCGAGACCGGCCGTTGTTCGGAGCTGAAGACTCGGGACCGAAACCGATCGTGTTGTCCGGCCGCGTGGTGGACGACGCGACGGGTGAACCGCTGCGCAACTATCGGATTGTGGCCGGGCGGGCGCTGAACAATCCAATGGGCGGTCCTCGGCGCGGAACGGGTTCGCCCGTCAAAGACCTTGCCCGGACCCTGTTCGGGGAAAAGGAGCGCGATCCGTATCGCTATGTCTGGATGGAGAACCGTTTCGTGGAGTCGACCCAGGCCGAATGGCGGATCGAGTTGGTGCCGCTGACCGCCGCGCCGGCGATCCGGATCGAGGCCGAAGGCTATGACCCGTTCCAATCCGATCCACTGCCGATGGGGACCAATGGGATGGTCGTGCGGCTCCAGAAGGGAGCCGGTCTCAATGGCGTGGTGCTCGGACCCGATGGACGCCCGATCACTGGAGTGATGCTGGCGCTCTGCGTTTACGGGGAACAGTTATCAGTGTTTCCCGATACCCGGCTGCGCTTGTCCAACGATCAGGCCGGGGTGACGACCAATCAGGCCGACGGTTCCTTCACCCTCAAACCCCGCAAGGG
>CBFGQE010000690.1:0-2076 GCA_965650815.1 uncultured bacterium | reverse complement strand
AGGAATTTCGTGCCTTGGCGGCGCACCTCGCCGGCCTTGACCTCAAGGTTCTGCCCGCGGCGGAGCGGCTCGCACTCTGGAACTGCCTGCATGAGCTGATTAGGCGGCACGAATTTTTCAATACCGCCGACTGGCATATGGGGAATGGACGCTTGGGAGTATTGAAAGGCATCGAGTCCCATCTCCGCCCCGAAGCGCCGGCCGAACGGGGGCGCTGGCTCTTCGCCCAGCATCATCTCTACATGGGGACGCACCGAGAAACCTCTCACGAGGCGCAGGAGGAATTGGTGTTGGCCGAGCGGAAAAACCTACTGACTGAAATCTTCGCGGCCGGAGGCCTCCCGGCCGTAGCGGAGTTCGCGGTGGATCTGCCGTATCCGGGACTGGTCGGCAACGTCCTCGCGCAAACTCCGCTTTGCCCTGACCCCTTGCAGCTCCTGCCGCGGTATCTGGACGACGCCAATCCGAACACAGCGGTTTTTGGCAGGGGCTACGCTTACGTGATTTTTAGCCAGCGGGATTGGGGCTGGGTCGAAACCCTGCCGCTGGCGGAATGGAGCATCCCAGCAGCAACGGAGCTATTGTTCGTCTTGCCCTTCATCCCGCGCGCGTGGGATCTCGCGCATTCCCTAGGACCGGAAGTAGAGACCGCCTATTGGTCCCAGGTCCGGCCGTTCCCTCGCGGGCTCACGTCGGCCCAAGCCACCCAGGCGTTGGAACGCCTGCTTCAACACAACCGGCCATTGGAGGCCGTGGACTACCTCGGCCTTGTCTATCATAATCGACTGAGCGTGCCGGCGGCATTGCTCGTCGAAACGCTGGAAAAGTGCGTGCCAGCATTGAACGAAGCAGCAACGAGCCGGGACGTCTCGCATCTGATTCACGAACTCGAGGAAGCGCTCGGCCACCTGCAGGACGCGCCGGATAATGACCCAACCCAGGTGGCGCACTTGGAATGGACCTATCTGCCGCTCATGCGGCACGGCAACGCTTCGCCAAAATTCCTGCAACGAGAGCTCGGCCGCGATCCGGCGTTCTTTGCGCAATGTATCGAGCTGATCTGGCGCAAGGACGTGCCGGACGACAATCCGGCGGACAAAACGGAAGAGGTGATGGCCAAAGCGAAACTCGCCCATAACTTGCTGGACACTTGGTCCACCCATCCGGCCCTGCTGGCCGAAGGTGGGCTCGATGAGGCGGCCTTGCGGGCATGGGTCGACGACGTGCGCTGCCGCTGCACCGCCTCGGGCCGGGTGAACTCCTGCGACCATGAAATCGGCAAGCTGCTGGCCTCTTCACCCAAGGAGGCCGACGGCTCTTGGCCGTGCATCGCAGTGCGCAACGTGCTGGAATCAATTCCCGGCGACATTGCACTCGATTCGTTCCATTCGGGAATTTTCAACGGGCGGGCTGGCACCAGCCGGGGCATCCACGACGGCGGCGAGCAGGAACGGGCGCTGGCGAAGCAGTATCACGACTATGCTGATGCCTGCCAGATGCGCTGGCCGCGCGTGGCAGCAACACTGCGCCAGCTCGCAACGGGCTATGAAGCCGATGCACGCCACATGGACGAACATGCGGACGATCGCGCCTGAAAGCCATGTGCATGCCTCCGAACTGTCCAGACCCAACCCGCGCTCTGACATTCCTGACCGAGACCGAGGCCCGCGTCGCGGCCATGAGCAGTCGCGCGCGGGTGAGCGTCGACCAATGCTTCCTGCTGGACATGGTGGAGGAAGCGCCAGCGGCGGTCGCGTTGCGAGACGCGCTGCAAGCCGCAGTGCGGCGGGGGCGCGCGCTGTGCCCGATTCACCCGGAAGAAAGTGTCTTTGAGTCGTCGTTGGTCCGGCCGGATTTGCGCCGCCGCGTTTTCGACCTCCAGCGCTCCTTGGCCGAAGGCTTCTGCTTTCATTCCTTTGGGGAACGGGTGCAGCGGGAGGTAACCTGCTTTTTGCTGGATCGAACGCTGCCAGTGATTTGGCCGCGGCCCTTCAACCCGCCCGATGTCGAAGTAGAGGCGTTGAGTGGCGCCAACCGGACGGGGCGAAACGAATACCAGCAAAGGCTCGCTGCCGT
>CBFGQE010000689.1:0-2076 GCA_965650815.1 uncultured bacterium | reverse complement strand
GGAGATCGATGTCGAGCTCCTCGAACTGGAGCTTGCCGGCCTCGATCTTCGAGAAGTCGAGGATGTCGTTGATGATGGTCAGGAGGGATTCCGCGCTGCTCTTCACCGTGGCGGCGAACTCGCGCTGCTCGCGGTCCAGCGGGCTGTCGAGGAGCAGGTTCGTCATGCCGATGACGCCGTTCATCGGCGTGCGGATCTCGTGCGACATGTTCGCGAGGAACTGGCTCTTGGACTGGTTGGCCTGGTCGGCGGCGCGCCGGGCCTGCTCCAGGTCGCAATTGAGCTGGGACAGCTCCTCGGTCTTCACCGTGAGGTGCAGGTTGGCCTGCTGCAGGGCCACGCTCTGGTGGATCAGCTCGTCGTTGGCGGAGGCGAGCTCGGCGGTGCGCTCCATCACGCGCTCCTCCAGTTCGTCGTTCAGGCGCTCCATCTCGTCGGCGGCGCGGCGGCGTTCGGCGATGTTCTCCTGGAGCAACCGGTTCGAGCGGCGCAGGCCGACGATCCATCCGGCGGCGGCCACGATGACCGCAAGCAGGGACGCGCCGAACCACAGCATGCGCTTCGGCGTCCACCAGGCGGGCGTGCGCAGGACGACGATGTCTCCCGGCGAACGCAGGAAGACGCGGAACGAGGGCGTGCCGGAACGGCTGTGCGAAATCTCCTGCCCCGTGAGCACGCCGGTGAGGCGCAGCAGCGAGCCGGTCTCGGGCACCACCGAATCCTTCTCCGGCAGCACGACCTCGAACGGGCCCGCGTCGTTCTGGGCGATGATGACGGGGAAATCCCCTTGGCTGGCCCGGCCGAGCACGACGGCCTCGGCCTGGACGAGGCGACCCTCGTAGTGCGCGGGGTCGGCCTCGTAGAGCTTCTGGTCCACCGCCACGGCCGCGACCGGCGCGTTGGTCGAATCGGGCAAGGTCCGGAAGAGCGCGTTTTCCAGGGAGGGCGCGGAACCGACAAGCCTCGGGAAACCGGCCACCTGCACGCGCGTTCCCGGCGGAGGCAGATTGCGGCTCGATCCTCGGACCAGCACGCCGCTCGTTTCGTCCTGGAGCCAGAAACCAAGCCCCGGCCGCACGTGCGTGATCTCGCCCGCGACATGCACCCGGTGGCCCGGCTGCCGCACGAGCTCGAACCGCGAGATCTGGCTGATGGGCCGGAGCGGCAGGGCGAAGGGGTTGCGGACCGCCGGTTCCAGCACGGACAGATCCTCCGCCGAACGTCCGTGGACGATCGCGCCGAGGAACTGGTGGCGGCCGTTGAAGAGCGTGGCACAGACGCCCGTGACCGAGACCTTGGCGTCGATCAGCCGGACGGGCAGTCGCCGCGATTCGTCCGCCCCGAGCGAAAAGGTGAAGGCGCCGTTGATCGAGGTGATCTCCAGCTCCGTGGCGCTGTCGGTCCTTCGCCACGACCGCACGATTCCTTCGCTGGTCACGCGCTGGCCGTCTTCCTGGCCGGTGAGCAGCTGTTCCACCGCGACCTTGCGCGGCGCGGGCAACAAGGCCGTCCCCAACACGGCGACGTTGGTCGCGTGGATCGTCGGAGCGAAATCCCCGGGTCCGGCCGCGCCCCGGACGCGGACCCGGTCGCCCGCCTTCAAGTGGCCGACATCGAGCTGCCCCGCCATGACGAAGATGCCCGCCGTCTCGTCCTGCACGAAAAGCTGCCCGGGGGCCACGTGGGTCACGACGGCCAAGAGATCGACGCCGAGAGCCGGTGGCGCGCCCGCCGGAGTCAACCGCCGGATGGCGGCGATGTCCGGAGCCACGCGGTCCATGGGCGACACCGCCGACGCCATCGTGCCCACCGGGGACTTCACCTCCCGCACCCGGGTCCGGGTGATCTGAGCCTGCCCATTGGTCCAATCCAGGAATCCGGTCAGATCCAGCCGGTCGCCGTGGAAGTAGTCCATCGAGACGAACCCGCGCAGCCGCACACGGCCGGTGCCGTCCTCGAGGAACCACGCGTTGTTGTCTTGGATCAAACGTCCCTCCACATGGACCAGCGGTCCCAAGGCTGGGCGGTTGGTCGATTCCAGCCAAGTGTCCAGCGTGGTCATCGGCGGGAGATCGT
>CBFGQE010000688.1:0-2081 GCA_965650815.1 uncultured bacterium | reverse complement strand
GGCCGTAATCCCGTATGGCGACGGCGAGGATCATGGTGAGCAGCGCCACCATCGCCTACGGCGGCGTGCTGCGGTTGAACATCGGCGGCCCGCTGCCGGCGGGAGACCTCAAGCTGTTCGAGGCTCCCGCCTACAGCGGTGCCTTCACCGCCATCGAGCCCGCCATCCCCGGCGAAGGGCAGACTTGGGACACCAGCGCCCTGGCTACAACCGGCGTCCTGAAGGTGGTGGGCGATCCTGTCGCGTCCGATCCGGCCGAGATCGAGACCATCGTCGTCGAGGACGGCAACGCGATCATCAGCGGCTCTGGCGGCACGCCGAACGCCGCCTACCAGGTGCTGACCTCGCAGAACGTCGCCCTGCCGGTGGCGGAGTGGATCCAGATCGGCACCGGCAACTTCACTGGCACCGGCGCCTTCAGCATCACCAACGCGATCAACCCGGAAACGCCCCAGGCGTTCTTCCTGATCCTCCAGCCTTGACCCGGCGATCCTCGCCGCAGGCACAACGGCGGCCCCAGCGATGGGGCCGCCGTTCTTCTTTGAATTCCGGGCCACGCGAGGCTGCCGGAACACGGCCGTGCATTCCCGGCTCAGTCCCTTTCCGTTTCTGCCGATGTATCGGTGTTTGGAATACTCATGAACCATTGGGTCATACGCCTGTTTTTCTGGGGACTCTGCACCCTGGGAGGCTTCTCGATCAGCCAAGTGCGTCCCGAACTGGTGCAGCAGCCCGGCTTGGGCATCGCCGTCGGCTTCGGCTTCGGCGGGCTGGTCGTGGCCTTTGATCTGATGCTGAAGGGCTTCTCGATCCGCGCCTTTTCCGCCGCCACCGCCGGCATCGCCATCGGC
Source organism: uncultured bacterium (assembly GCA_965650815.1). Taxonomy (GTDB): domain Bacteria; phylum Verrucomicrobiota; class Verrucomicrobiia; order Limisphaerales; family CANJSG01; genus CANJSG01. The sequence goes on along the minus strand of CBFGQE010000688.1, from coordinate 1,230 downwards.
ACCGCCATGGCCTGGATGGTGGACCGCTCGGGGTTGTTCGACTTCGTGGACGCGAACCTCCGCTGGGTCATCCGGCTGGGGTTGTTCCTCGGTTTTTCCTACCTCGGCATGATCATCTCCATGCGCAGCAACAAGGAGGATTTCAGCCTCATCGTGCCCTACGTGCGCTTCGCCTCGCAGACCAAGCCCGACAGCCTCTTCGTCCTCGACACCAGCGCCATCATCGACGGCCGCATCGCCAGCCTCGTCGAATCCAACGTGGTCGAAGGCCGCCTGGTTGTCCCGCGCTTCGTGCTGCACGAACTCCAGATCGTGGCCGACTCGGTCGATCCCGCCGTCCGCGCACGCGGCCAGCGCGGCCTGGACATGCTCCGCAAGCTCCAGTCGAACCCGATCACCGACGTGAAGATCCACGAGGGAGATTTCCCCGAGGAACCCAGCGTGGACGGCAAGCTCGTCCTCCTCTCCGCCACGCTCGGGGCCAAGCTCGTGACCAACGACGCCAACCTCGCCCGCGTCGCCATTCTCCAGTCCGTCAAGTCCATCAACCTCGCCGAGTTGGCCGCCAACCTGAAGACCCAGATCCTGCCCGGCGACGAGGTGGATCTGCGCATCACCCGCGAAGGCCGCGAGAAGGGCCAGGGCATCGGCTACCTGCCCGACGGCACCATGGTCGTCGTGACCGGCGCACACCTCTTCATCGGGCGCAACGTCCAGGCCACGATCACCAACCTGACCCAGACCGGGGCCGGCGTGATCCTGTTTGCGCGGATCGCCGACCCGACCGACGGTCTCGGCGAATCATGGAACTCAAAACCGTCTTCACCTCTTTCAGCCCCGCCGAGGCCAACCTCGTCCATGGCCGCCTAGAAGCTGCGGGATTCCAGCCGTTCGTCCACGGCGAACTCGCCGGATTGTCGCTCGGCGGATACACGCCCGCAGCCGGAGGCATCCGCGTCCAGGTCCCGGAGGACCAGTTCGCCGAGGCCCGCGCGCTCGTGGAAGCGGAGTGGGGCCAGCCGACCGACGATGCCGCCGACCCTTCGAAGAATCCGTAGGGCGGCCAAAAGGCCCGTGTTCAATAGCCAGTATTCAGCGTCCAGAGTTGGGCGTTGAATGTTCGATGATTCCCCGCCTCCCCAGCTTTCCCTTTCTCCCGCCGCGCCGGTTCTGCTACACAACCCCGCTCATGCAAACCATTGCGGCCCCCGCCGACTCGTGGATCCATCC
>CBFGQE010000687.1:0-2081 GCA_965650815.1 uncultured bacterium | reverse complement strand
ATGCGCGTCCGCCTCGCCGTGTATCTCGCCGCCACCTGCCCCGAGGGCGCCGTGCAACGTTGAACCCCTTCTCTTCCCCCAAGCCATGAAACCCGTTTCCCGCCGCGGCTTCCTCAAACAGCTCAACTGCGCCGCCCTCGGCTCGTCCGCCGTGCTGAACACGCTGTTGAACCTGAACCTGGCCAACCGCCTCTCCGCGCAGTCGATGCCCGGCACCGACAGCAAGGCGCTGGTCTGCCTCTACCTCGGCGGCGGCTGCGATTCCTTCAACGTGCTCGTGCCGTGGGAAAGCTCCCGCTACGACAACTACGCCCTGGCGCGCGGCGCGACCGGCTCCGAGGGCGGACTCGCGCTGGATCGCAATTCCCTGCTGCGGCTCGCCGCTCCGGCGGACGACTTCGCCCTGCATCCTTCCTGCGTGAACCTCCACCAGATGGCCACCGGCACGGGGAACTTCGCCGGCAAGAAGCGCCTCGGTCTCGTGGCCAACATCGGCACGCTCATCCAGCCCGTGACCAAGGCCCAATACGTCGCGTGGGATCGCGGCAACGACCGCGCCATCCCCATGCCCAAGGCGCTCTTCTCCCACAGCGACCAGACGGAGCAGTGGCAGACGGCCATTCCGCAGGGCAAGACGCAGCTCACCGGCTGGGCCGGCCGCGCCTCGGACATCCTGCACAGCGCCTACAATTCCGGCGCGACCTCGATGGGAATTTCCTTCAGCGGAAACAACATCTTCCAGGTCGGCGACACCACGCAGCAGTTCGTCGTCACTTCCTCCGGCGCGCTCGCCTTCTCCGGCACCACCGGCGGCGCGACCGGCAATCCGCTCCGGCTGAAGAACGAGGCCCTGCGCGGCACGCTCGACCAGCACTACACGAACCTGCTCACGGAAAGCTTCTCGCGGATCACGAAGCACGCCGACGACGCGCAGCTCCTCTTCCAATCGCAGTTCAACGCCGCGACGCTGGAACCTTCGGTGGACGCGTTGTTCCCCGGCTCCTCGCTCGGCCGCACGCTCAAGTCCGTGCTCAAGACCATCCTCATCCGCAACGCGCTCGGGCTGCGGCGCCAGACCTTCTTCGTGGAATACGGCGGTTGGGACCACCACGGCGAACTGCTCGAAAGCCAGGAGACGATGCTCGCCACCCTCGACGCGGCCATCGGCGGCTTCCAACGCGCGCTCGAAACGCTCGGCCTGACCAACGACGTCCTCACCTTCACCGCCTCCGACTTCGGCCGCACGCTCCGCTCCAACGGCAGCGGCACCGACCACGCCTGGGGCGGCCACGCGATGGCGTTCGGCGGCCCGGTCAACGGCGGCCAGATCGTCGGCAGCTACCCCGACCTCACGCTCGACGGTCCCGACGACATCGGTCGCGGCGGCCGCATCCTGCCCACGACCTCGGTGGACGTCTTCTTCGCCGAGATGCTGCGCTGGTTCGGTGTCCCGGCGGGCCAGATGGAATATGTGCTGCCGAACATCCGGAACTTCTGGAACCCGACCTCGCCGACCGGACCGCTCGGATTGATTGCTTGAGGAAGTGACGAAGGGGCAAAGGGAAAGGCCGAATGAAGCGCGAAGCCTTAGGGAATGAACGAAGCAATCGGAGCGCGGACAGTCACGTCCGCGAGGCCACGCCCACTGGCAATGGAGCCAGATTCAGGACGGCCATCCATCCGCCCCGAACAGCGAGCCCCCTCCGGGTTCAGACTGAACTCGCGGACGTGACCGTCCGTGCTCCTTTTTGTGGCGTGCTTCCTACCAAGGAAAAGCTTCAAACATGCCCGCGTTCGCTCCCGGCTGCGGAGCAGCGGCAGATCGTAGCTCACAGCGTGAGCTGTGGGTGGACGGTCCGATCCGAAGAAGCTCCGCAGGAGCGACAGAAACGCCTTCCTCGGACTTCGTCCTTCCTTCGGCCCTTGGCTTTCGCGACTCGTCATTCCGCATGAACCCGCCATCCACTCGCTCCAGCACCCTTGTCCTCAGCCTCGCGCTGCTGGGCGTGGCGTTGCTCATGTGGCTGTGGATTCGGCCAAGATCCGATGCGGATGTCGCAAGGGAAACCGAGACGACATCG
>CBFGQE010000686.1:0-2083 GCA_965650815.1 uncultured bacterium | reverse complement strand
CTACCTCGCTCCTCCCGGCAGCGGCGGCGGGCTGCGGCGCATCGCGGAGAAGAGCCGGGCGAAGAGGCCGCCTCCGTCCTTGCGCTGGCCGATGGCTTCGCTGCGGAACCGGAGCCGCAGCCGCGTGGAGGCATAGAGATACCAGCCGACGGAGTTGCCGACGGCCAGGGCGAGCCAGAAGAGGATGACGGCGATGCCGGAGAGTTCTCCCCGGAACCGGAAGGGCAGGATCGCGGTGAAGGACATGGCGGCGATGAAGACCGCCCAGGGCAGGGCCAGGATGCGGGTCACGGTCTTGGTCACGGCCGCGTTGGCCCGGCGATGCGTCAGGCCGAGCCACATCGACAGCACGGGAATCGCGACGAGATCGGCGGCGAGCGCGATGAAGCCCGCGATCCACACGAGGGCCATCGTCCCCTGCTCGGAGCCGGACATTTCCCCCATGAACCGCGCGAAGAGCAGCACGTCCACCAGCAGCAGGCAAAGCACCGGGCCGCGGAACTGCCGCACGAGCGACTGCTTCTGTCCCCGGAGGATGTCCGACACGCTCATCGCGGAGCAGAGCAGGAGCTCGATCGCGCCGCTGTTCCGGTCCTGGTTGAACTGCCGGCACGCGGCCGAGGCGACGAGCAGCTTGATCGAGGTGTGGAGGATGATGGCGGTGAAGAGGCACCAACCGGCGTCGAGCCAATCATTGGGCCAGAGCAGCAGCCCGCCGAACCACAGCGCGCCCAGCACGCCGAAGACGATCCAGGGCATGGCTTGCTGGAGGCGGTTCCGTTGGCAGAGCCAGAGCACGGGATTGATCTCCAGCAGGAAGCGGCGCGGGGTGGATAGGGTGAATCCGGCGGTGCTCTCGGTTGAACCGGGCGTGGACGCGGCTCCAGCTTTGGGCGAAGAGCCTGCGCCCATCGCTTCGCGCCGGAAGACGGAGGGCAAGATCCACGCGGCGGCGACGAGGCAGACGACGATCTCCACGGAGGTGGTGACGAGCGCGAGCTGGAAGGTCCACCAAGCTTCGGGCTTGGTGTATTCCCCCGAGAGCGCGACGACGACCGGTGCGCCAGAGCTGAGGCCGAGCAGCGATTCCGCTTCGGAGTTCCCCACCAATCCCAGTTCGTGGCCGATGGCCAGGCCCAGCAACGGTCCGCCGAGCGAGAGGATCATCAGCAGCACGGCCGCGCCGAGCGAAGCGCGGTCGTCGCGGAAGACCACGGAGCAGAGGAGACCGATGGCGAGCGACAGCGCCAGCAGCCCGAGCAGCGCCACCAGCAGCAGCCCGAAGCTCTTCAAGGTGACGCCGCCGAGCAGGAACGGCAGGGCGAAGAGCGGGAAGACCGAGAGCAGGCTCAACAGCGCCTGGACCGTCGCGGCGCCGAGTTTGCCGAGCGCGATGTCGGCCCCGCGCAGATCGGTGAGGAACAGGAGGCCGAGCGTTCCCTCGCGTTTCTCCACGCTCAGGCAGTCGGACGTGAGCCGCAGTCCGGCGAAAGCGCAGATGAAGGCCGTGAGCCCGCCCAACACGCCGAAGAGGATGCGCCCAATGTTGAAGGGCGCTTCATTGACCGAGGCGAGCAGAACCCAGAAGGCGATGACGGTGAGCACGGCGACCGCGCCGACCCGGCCCCAATACGTGCGCGGCTTGCGCCCGGCGACCCGCAGCTCGCGTTCGATGATCGGCAGGAACCTCATTGGCCGTGGAGTAGAACGGGGGACCGGGCGGCGGTCGAGCGAAAGGTCGTGGGGGCGGCCCGGCCGGGCAGGGGGGCGTCGCCAACCGGGGTCCGGCCTGCCGCCGCCGAGCCCGCGTCTGTGCCGGAAAACGCCCACAGTCCGGTTTGAACCTCCTCTGGCCGAGGTGGTCCCATCTTCGTCTCCGATTTGTTCCGGGGATAACCGTTGGCAAATGGACCGGTGTTCACTACGTTCCCGGCCTTTACTCAGGAACCATGCGTCAATTTTTGACCATCGCAGTCAATGCCTTCATGGAGCTGGTGCGGCAGCCGGTCTTCCTGCTGCTGATGTCGGCCTCCACGGTCTTCTGCGTGGCGTTGTCCTGCGTGAACTACTTCGGCTTCGGCGA
>CBFGQE010000685.1:0-2085 GCA_965650815.1 uncultured bacterium | reverse complement strand
CGAACCTCGACTACAACGACTACACCGGCCGTATCGCGTTCGGTAAGATCGTCGAAGGCAAGGTCAAGGTGGGCGATCCCGCCATTTGCCGCCACGGCGACGGCAAGATCACGAAGGGCAAGATCACCATGATCTACCACTTCGAGGGCATGAAGCGGATCGAGATCCAGGAGGCCCATGCCGGCGACATCATCGGCGTGGCCGGCTTCGAGGACGTCTTCATCGGCGAGACCATCTGCGATTCCGAGGCCCGCCCGGCGCTGCCCTACATCCCGACCGATCCCCCGACGATCCAGATGCAGTTCGCCGTCAACGACGGCCCGCTCGCCGGCCAGGAAGGCAAGCTCGTCACCGCCCGCAACATCTGGGACCGGTTGGTGAAGGAGATCCGGACGAACGTGGCGCTGCGCGTCTCGCAGACCTCCGATCCGAAGATATTCTCCGTCGCCGGCCGCGGCGAAATGCAGATCGGCATCCTCGTGGAGCAAATGCGCCGCGAAGGGTTCGAAGTGCTGGTTTCCCGGCCCGAGGTGCTTTGGAAGAAGGGCCCGAACGGCGAGCCCCTGGAGCCCATCGAGAAGGTGTTCGTGGAAGTTCCGAGCGAGAACCTCGGCGCGATCATGGAAAACCTCTCCGCCCGGAAGGCCCAGATCACGAACATGAACCACGTGGGCAACCAGGTGTCCCTTGAAGCCTTGGCCCCGATGCGCGGCCTGATCGGCTTCGAGACCGACCTGGTCAACATGACCAAGGGCATGGGCGTGATGAGCCACCTTTTCCACGAATACGGCGAGGACCGCGGCGAGATCGCGGCCCGCAAGAACGGCTCGCTCGTCTCCATGGACAACGGCGAGGCCACCTCCTACGCGCTGAACATGGTGCAGGAACGCGGCCGCCTCATGGTCGAGCCCGGCGACCCGATCTACGTCGGCATGATCGTCGGCGAGAACTCCCGCGAGAACGACATCATGGTCAATCCCGTGAAGGAGAAGAAGCTGACCAACATGCGCTCCCAGGGCGACGGCAAGGGCATCCAGCTCAACGCGCCGTTGAAGCTCAGCCTCGAGCGCGCGCTCGAATACATCGACGTGGACGAATACGTGGAGGCGACTCCCAAGAGCCTGCGTCTGCGCAAGAAGGTCCTCGACGAGAACGAACGCAAGCGCTCGGAGAAGTCCCGCAAGATCCGCTTCATCGAAGACCAATAAGGCTTCGGTTTGGAGCTCAACAAGACGGCGGCGGATGGAAAGCCATCCGCCGCCGTTTTGCTGTTGGGCTGAGTTGTCGAAATCCGAAAACCCACGCCCGACCCCGCCCAAGAGGGGATAAGGCAGGACGTAAATTCGACCGCCGGACGCGTGTTGCCTGCTGCCCTCCTGGGAGGGGTCAGGGGTGGGTTCTCAGCGTTGGAAGTTCGGCGTTTGGAGGCTCCGAACTTTGGGCTTCAAGCTCAGCCTGGTGGCGTTACGCCGTGACCTGTTCGGTCTGGACACTCAGGAAGTGCGCGATTTCTTCCAGCAACAGCCGGCCGGGCGCGGCGGGGACGGCCTGCAGATCGGCGCGGGCGGTGTTCAGGAAATCGCTCAGGACGCGACGGCATTCCTGCTTGGCTCCGAACTTCGCGGTCAGGGCGAGCACGGATTCGAGATGTTCGGGCTGCCACTCGTTGATCTGCCGTTGGAGCCGCGCGGCTTCGGTGTCGGAGGCGCGTTCCAGGGCGTAGATCAGGGGCAGGGTGAGCTTGCCCTTGGCGAGGTCGGTGCCGAGGGATTTGCCGGTGACGCCTTCGGTGCTGAAGAGGTCGAGGCAATCGTCGTAGATCTGATAGGCGGTGCCGAGGGCGAGGCCGTAGTCGCGCAGCGCCCGGCGCTGGGCGGCGGTTGCGCCGGAGACGTGCGCGCCGAGATCGCAGGCCAGGGCGAAGAGCTCGCCGGTCTTCATCGCGAGCATCTTGAAGTAGTCCGCCCGGTTCAGCGTGAAGTCGCGGCGGCGCTGGGTCTGGAGGATCTCTCCGGTGCAGACGGTGTTCGTGGCCGTGGAGACCGCGCGGCAGACCTCGGTGGTGTCGAAGCCCGACGCCAGCTT
>CBFGQE010000684.1:0-2092 GCA_965650815.1 uncultured bacterium | reverse complement strand
CTGACCCGCCCATGCAGCGTGCCATTGACGACCACCGAACCGGTGGGCGCAGTGACGATGCCGTGGACGGTGGCGTTGCCGTTCAGGGTGAGGCCGCCGGCGGCGATCTCCAGTTCGAGCCATTCCGGGTGGTCGGCCGAGCCAACCGCGCCGTTGAGCGACGTGCCGTTGGCGAGCTTCAGCTTCACCGGACCGACGATCTGCACGGAGGCGTTGCTGCCGTTCAGCGTGAGACTCTGGAGCTCGTAAACGGCGGGCTCCGTCGCACCGGCCACGCCGAGGGAGAGGCCGCCCTTGCCGTTGACGGTGAGGTTTCCATAGACCCCGGCCGGAACCGGGACGGTGCCGGCGTTGCCGTTGACCGTCAGGTTGCGGATGGTTGAGAAGCTGCCGGCGCTCTGGTCGGCCTTGTCCAGCGTCACATCGCGCGTGCCGGCCGGCGTCGCCGGGGCGGTCACCACCGGCATCGCGATCGGATCGACGCGCCGCACGACAAAGCGCACCAGCGCGCTGCCGTTGAGCGTGATGCCGTAGTCCGCCGGTGCCAGCGCACCTTCCGCATCGACCACCCCGCCGAAGGCCGGAGTGCCGTTCAATTGCACCGCGGGCGTTCCGGGGACGAGCAAATCGCCGTAAACCGAGCCGCTGCCGTTGACGGAGAAGCCTTCGCCGCTGAGGAGTTGGAGCGAGCCGTCGAGGTCGCCGTTGATCACGGGGGCATGGCGGACAAGCGCCGTGCTCGTGATCACGAGCGTTCCCTCGACCGAGCCGGCGTAGTTCGGGTCGCTGGACGTCACGACGACCTGATAGGTGCCCGGAAGGGTCGGAGCCGTGGTGCTGCCATTGTAGGTGGTGGTCACCGGAATGCCGGCCGGGCTGGTCGTGGCGACAACCTCGATGGGGGCGCCGTCGTAGGCCGCGCTGGCCGGGGCGGTGCCGGCGGGAAGCGTGATCGTGACAGGCGCCGCGTTGACCGTGATGACGACGGTTTGCGAGCCCGTGCCGGTGGCGGCGGATGCGCTCACCTCCACCAGATACGAGCCGGCGGCGGTGGGCGTGCCGGAGATCACGCCGGTGTTCGCGTCAATGGCGAGGCCGGGGGGCAGGCCCGTCGCGCTGAACGTGGCGGGGCCGTTGATCGCCGTGACCGTGTAGTTGAACGCCGAGTTGAAGGTAGCGCTCGCGATGGTTGAGCTCGTGACCACGGGCGCGGGCGCACCGTTGACGAACACGATCCATGACGGATAAGCCGTCGTGAGGTGGACCTCGTCGAGATAGTACCGTGGCAGCGTGGTGCCGGAATTGTTCGAGAACACCAATCCCGTGATGAACGACGAATCCGTGACTCCGAGGCTGGCCAGCGGAATTTCGAGCTTGGTCCAGGTGTTGGCCGGAAGCGGATCGAGAGTGAGGCTCGAGCCGGTGCCGGCCCAGTTATACACAGCCGAAACGGTGAGTTGCTGCCCACCGGCCGCGCCACCGTTGGCCCAGACCGTCAGCGTGCGATAGTCGGCCCGGTTCAGCGGCAGCATCCAGTTGCCGAGCATGGTGCCCGCCCACGGATTCGCATCGATCGCGATGGACTTTGTCGGCGAATACACCAGTTCCTCGCTGTTCTCGTTCGTGGGCGTCCAGCTCCAGTTACCCCAGCCATCGTAAAACTGGTTGTCGTAAATGGTGAGTTCCTGCGGGTCAGCGATGACGCCACCGCCGGGCTGGAACGTGAGCCGGTAGTTCACCTTCTTTCCGCTCCAGAAGTGGAACGTGAGGTCGACGGCTTCGTTGGTCGTCTCGGCGAAGAACTCCTTCTTGATCGTGATGGTGTTGTTCGCGTAGTCCGGCTGATAGACGTCGCCGTACAGCTTGAAGGCGGTCCAATTGGCCGGACCGGGGTACGGGTAGCCAGGGGCGCCGACGTAGTGGGCTTCCATCGTCGCGAGGACGTCGCCATTGAACGATGTGGGAATCACGAGTGCGCCCACCTTCGTGCCGGAGGCCGCGCCGAGCGCAGGCGGCGCTTGGTGACGCACGAACAGCTTCCACGGCACGCCGCTGCTGAAGTTGGCCTCGAGCACGGTCTTGACGCCGTATT
>CBFGQE010000683.1:0-2103 GCA_965650815.1 uncultured bacterium | reverse complement strand
GGCCAGCCCACCATCGTGGACAACGAAAAGGGCCTGTTGGTGAACTTCGAGATCATCGCCACCGAGGTCGCCGGCCAGGGCCTGAGCCCGTCGCTGACCGCGAACTTCGGCGACATCGCCCCCGGCGCGCGCAAGGTCGGCCGCTGGCTCTTCAAGAGCTCGTTGCAGGGGCTCTTCACCGACTATGACGCGTCGTTCGAACACGTGGACGGACTCGGCGACGCCCGGTTGTCGCTGATCGACCGGCTGGAGATCCACGAGATGATCCGCATGGTCCAGGCGGACCGTTCGCTGGAGGATGGGCTCCCCGACTTCCTGGCCAACGACGTGCCCGACCTACGGGACTACCCGGACACCCTGTGGTTCAGCCACGGCTCGAACGCCCCGGTCGCCACCGTGACCAACGGCGCGTTCAACGGCACCGTTTCGGCCAACAACCTGACGGTCCAGCTGACCGCCGATCTCGGCGCCGGCTGGAGCTACGTGCGCCTGCCCGATCCGGCCGATGTCCGCTTCCGTCTCAAGGAAGCGCGCCGCGCGGACAACACGTCGGTGGGCGTGGACACCAACGTCTGGCGCACCGACCGCACCTTCATCGGCTTCGGCTTCCGTCCGCGCCGGGAAAACATCCTGCATCTGCTGGACCTCAACGCCGCCGCCGGCGCGAAGACCTACACCCTGGTCTATGAACCCGCCGCCACGGCGGCCGATGTGACCGCGCCGACCAGCAGCGTGACCGCCCTGCCGGCGACCAGCCCGCTTGGCTTCACCGTGTTCTGGAGCGGCAACGACGGCACCAACGGCACCGGCGTCGCGTTCTTCGACGTGTTCGTCTCCGTGGACGGCGCGGGCTTCACCAATTGGCTGGCCCAGACCACGGCCAACGGTGCGGTCTTCATCGGTGAACCCGGCAAGACCTACGCGTTCTTCAGCCGCGCGACCGACGCCGCCGGCAACCAGGAAGTCGCCCCGACCTCGGCCGACACCCAGACCATTGCGTCGCAGGTCAACACCGCGCCGACGATCGCCTATCCGGCCAACATCGCCGGCGACGAAGGCTCCGTGCTCACCGGCCTGCCCACCGCGACCGACGCGGATGTGCCGGCCCAGACGCTGACCTTCGCCACGGTGGGAACCGTTCCCTCGGGCCTCACGATCAATTCCGCCAACGGCCGCCTCACCTTCGCCACCAGCGAAGGCACCGGCCCGGCGACGAATATCGTCCAGGTGCGCGTGACCGACAGCGGTTTCCCCGCCTTGTCTGCTACCACGTCCGTGACGGTCGTGGTCCGCGAGGTGAACCAAGCGCCCGTCTTCGCCGCCATTCCCAATGTGCGGATCTCGGAAGGCTCGAACTTCGTCTTCCTCGCCACCGCCACCGATCCCGACCTTCCGGCCAACGCCATCACCTACGCGCTGGCGACCGGAGCGCCCGAAAGCGCGGCCATCGGACCGGTCTCCGGCATCTTCACTTGGCGCCCGGACTACGCGGCCGGCCCGAGCACCAACCGCATCACGCTCCTCGCGATCGACAACGGGTCGCCGCGCCTGACCAACAGCGCGAGCTTCGACATCGTCGTGCGCGACACGGCGGCGGACTTCATCCTGGCGGTGGGTTCGACCAACGTCTTCGGCGGCGAGAGCAATTCCGTGCCGCTCCGCCTCCGCACCGATCTGGCGATCACCGAGCTGGAGTTCTCCTTGAACCTCAGCACCTCCGCCCTGACCAACCTCGCGCTGCTGGGCCTCGCGCCCGAAGTCGTCGGCAACACCCTGACGCCGATCGACGCGGCCAACTCCACCGTTCGCCTGCTGCTCGACGGAGCCGTGCCCGTGACCATCGACCGCACGGTCGGACGCCTCGGCTTCCTCGCCTCCAGCAATGGCCCGTCGAGCGTCACCGTCGTCCGGCCGCTGGACCCGTTGGCCACGGGCGTCAATGCGACCGCCTTCACCGACGCCCAGATCGGAGTCGGCCATGTGGTGGTGGTGAACCGCGAACCCGTGCTCCTGCTGGAGAATCCGTTGGCCCCGGTGCTCAGCCTCTACGGCCATCCCGGCCGCGCCTACGCCGTCGAAAGCGGCCTCTCCGTTCCCGCCGAC
>CBFGQE010000682.1:0-2108 GCA_965650815.1 uncultured bacterium | reverse complement strand
ACCGGCGGCTTGGGCAGGACGCGCGGAGACGATTGGTCGAGGAGGTTGAAGACGATCAATCCTCCCAGCAGCAGCGCGAACAGCCCCAACAGGATTCCCAGCTTGATCTTCCATCTCCTTGGCATGGGCGGAGAATCCGCCACGGAACCCTTCGATCAAGCCACGAGTGGATGCATCACGGCTTTTGTGCTGCCCTATGGAATCTGGCTTGCTGGAGCAGCACGCTAGTCGGGTTGGGGGAACCCGGCCTACAGCCGTCCCGTGCCCCTGCGCGCACAACAAACTGTAGGCTCCGGTCTCCCGACCGGGCGCGGCCATGACAGCAAGAGCCTCCTTGGCCTTCCTTCGACGTTGAGCGTTGGACGTTGGGAGTTCGATGTTTCCCGGTTCGCCGCCCCGCCGGCCTACGGGATGCGCGCCGCTCCGTAACATCCCTTCCCATCATGGTTTCAGGCTGTTAGCGTCCCGCGCATGGGTTTCACCGCACTCGGCCTCGCGCCGCAAGTATTGGAAGGCGTCAAGGCCATGGGCTATGCCGATCCGACGCCGATCCAGCTCCGGGCCATTCCCGTCATCCTCGCGGGCAAGGATCTCATCGGCAGCGCCCAGACCGGCACCGGCAAGACCGCCGCCTTCGCCCTCCCCATCATTTCCCGTCTCGGCGGCCATCAGGACGGCGCGCCCCGCGTGCTCATCCTGGAGCCGACCCGTGAACTGGCCGCGCAGGTCGAGACCGCCGTCCGCGACTACTGCCGCTTCACCGATCTCCGCATCGCCGTGGTCTTCGGCGGCGTGGGCTACGGCAAACAGCGCGAGGACATGACCAAGGGCGTGGACATCGTCGTCGCCACCCCGGGCCGCCTGCTGGACCATCTGGAACAGGGCACCGTGAAGCTCGACAAGGTCCAGAGCCTGGTGCTGGACGAGGCGGACCGGATGCTCGACATGGGCTTCCTCCCCGACGTGAAGCGCATCGTGCAGAAATGCGCGACCAAGGAGCGCCAGACGATGCTCTTCTCCGCCACCGTGCCGCCACAGATCGAGACGTTGATCAAGTGGTGCATGAAGGACCCGGAGACCATCGAGATCGGCGCGCGCCGCTCCGTGGCCGACACCGTCAAGCACGTCATCTACCCCGTGGCCGAGGCGCAGAAGACCCCGCTGCTCCTCGCCCTGCTCGAACGGGTGAACTACGACTCCGTCATCATCTTCTGCCGCACCAAACACGGGGCCGACCGCGTGGCCACCCAGCTCAAGAAGAACAACCACGCCGTCGCCGTCCTCCACTCGAACCGCACCCAGCGCGAACGCGAACAGGCGCTCCAGGGCTTCCGCGACGGCAAATACGAGGTGCTCGTGGCCACCGACATCGCCGCGCGCGGCCTCGACATCGCCAACGTCAGCCACGTGATCAACTACGACGTGCCGCAGCACCCCGAGGACTACGTCCACCGCATCGGCCGGACCGGCCGCGCCGAGGCCACGGGCGACGCCTTCACCATCATGGTGGCGGAGGACGCCAAGCACGTTCACCACATCGAGCGGTTCATCTCCCAGAAGATCCCCCGCGAGAAGCTGGACAAGTTCGACTACACCTACTCGACCGTGCTGGACGACGGCAAAGCCGGCCGCCCCGCCCTCCACACCACCAGCGTGAAGGCCGTCCGCGTCCACGGCGGCTACTTCTTTGGCCCCGCGAAGCGGCGCAGGTAGAACGCCCGGCTATTTCGGAAGATTGGTTCGCTCGGCATCCAGCACCAACCCAAGAAGGCGCAGTGAAACAAGGCACCAAGTTCCTTCTGCTCTGGCTGTTCTCGGCGATCATCCTCAGCACCCTTTTTCGGAATCCAATGCCGCCCGGAGGAGCGACCTGGCCCTACTATTTGCTGATGGCTTCGATCCCGGTCGGCGCGCTGGTCTATGCCCGCTTTCCCGGCAAAGCATCGGCGGTCTTCCTCTATGGACTCGTCGCCGGGCATTGGTTCGCCGGGCCCGTGGTCGATGAAGCGATGAGGCCGGTGCGTGGAGCGCCGACCGTTGAGGCGGCGATGACCAACGGCTGGCTCCTGGCCATCGCGATGGCCTTGGTTTGCTGCGCTGCCTTCGCC
>CBFGQE010000681.1:0-2109 GCA_965650815.1 uncultured bacterium | reverse complement strand
GTGGCCGTCGCGCTCAATGTCGGCGACCTGCTCATCGGCGAAGGCTACCGCCTGATCGCCGCCTGCAAGGCCAGTCCCGAGCAGAAGGCCGCCATGCTCATGGTCGCCTCCGAAGGCCAGCGCCAGCTTTGCCGTGGTCAAGGCGCCGAACTCCTCTGGACCAGCAAGCCCAAGGTGCTCACCCCGCTGGAGGTGCTCGACATCTTCCGCCGCAAGACCGCGCCCGCCTTCGAGGTCGCTCTCCGCCTCGGCGCGCTCTACGCCGGCGAAGAGATCCACGAGGAAGTGGAGGACGTCCTCAGCGCCTACAGCGAAGCGCTTGGCATCGCCTACCAGATCCGCGACGATCTTAGCGACCTCGGCAACGCCGGGGAGAGCAACGACATCGCCGGACTGCGTCCTAGCCTGCTCCTCGCCGTAGCCCACGAACGCGCCAACGGCGCGAACCGCGACACCACGACCGCCCTGTGGCAACGCCAGACGCCCGCCGGCTTCGCCGTCGCGGACATCGAGAAGCTCTACGCCGAAGTCGGCGCCGACGAGCGCTGCCGCACGCTGCTGGAGACCTACAAGGAAGAAGCCATCCGCAGCCTCCGCGACCTGGAAAACCCGAACCTAAAGGGCCTCCTCCGCCGCGTCCTCGGCAAGATCTTCAACGAAGTCGAGATCAAGGGCTGGTGCAAGGAGCAGGAGCAGAAAAACGCCCAGAAGCAGCTCGAAGGCGTGGTCCAGGCGACGGCGTAGCCTTCAAAACGGGTCCATCGGCTGATGACATTCGAAGGCAAACATTCGAGCAAGTTTTGGGAAGAACGGTTTGGGACCCCGGCTTGTGCGAAAAACTACCACTACTACGCCTACGAGTATCTGGACGACTTGTCGTTTCTCCCGTCAGCACTCGAAGCGTTTGATGAATGGCACCACGCCCCCAAACTTTTGGAGGAAGTCTCGGTTCGTCTGAAAGCGTTGGGGTGGGAAGGAACAGGAGAGTTCCAGATGTTATGGCTCCCGCCGTTTGTTGGTGCCGGGAACCACGACAACTTCGGCTGCTATGTGCTTCATGTGAAGCAGCAGAACGACGGCATTTCGTGGATCGTTTCGCCTGTTGTGTTGCCATTCCATCGGCTGTTTCAGCCTGATCCAAGCGTCCATCCTGTTCCGGACTCGTCCGACCCTCTTAAAAAGATTCGACGAAAGGGAATGGTTCGCTGGTTGGGAGATTTGTTCTCGTGATGGAGAGATGAGGAATCCATACCAGACCCAGCGCCCTAGCATCGTGAGCTGCGGAGCAGCGATAGAAAGTAGCCCACGGCGTGATCCGTGGGTTTCCGGTTCATGCGGGACGAGTCCCGGCAGGGGCGGCAGAATACTTCATCGCCCGGTGGCCATCCGCGTTCTCTCTGTCGCCCCATCCGGGGCTCGTCCTTTGCGGTCGTTCGACCACGGGCTCACGCCCGTGGCTACTTTCCGTCGCGCTTCCGGCGCTCGGCGTGACCGAATCTAGGCCAGCTTCGCGTGATCCATGTCCCTCCGCCTCCAGCTCCTCCAGGTCGCCCGGCTCGCGCCGAGGTTGCTGGATGATTCCACCGAACTCGTTCGCGGCTTCTTCGCCCGGCAATTCAACGCCGAGGGCGCGGGTTGTGATCGCGATGCGCGGCCGGATCTTTACTACACCATCTTCGCCTTGGCCGGCGCACAGGCGCTGGACGTGCCGGTCCCGACGGAACGCACTACCGCTTGGCTGAAGACGTTCGGCGACGGCGCGGGCCTGGACTTCGTCCATCTCGGCGCATTGGCCCGCTGCTGGGCGGCCTTGGACAAGGCTGGGATGCCCGACGGCTTGGACACCGCCGTCCTCCAGCGCATCGAAACCTTCCGCAAACCCGATGGCGGCTACGAAGGCGATGCCAAGCTGAAGCACGGCACGGCCTACGGCGCGTTCGTCGCGCTCGGCGCCTACCAGGATCTCGGCCACACTCCGCCGCAGGTGATCGAATTGGTGCGTGGCTTGAAGCGGCTGGAGAGCAAGGACGGCGCGTGGAGCAACCACCCGGGCATGCCCATCGGCGCGCTCAACGCCACGGCCGGTGCGGTTACGCTGATCCGGCATCT
>CBFGQE010000680.1:0-2111 GCA_965650815.1 uncultured bacterium | reverse complement strand
GGACGAGGACGAAGAGAAGGAGCGATCCACCCGCGCCCATCCTCAATCACACTCGCCTTCTTCGGCAAAGGCTTGGCAGGCACGCCAGCCTGCACCGCTGGCTTCAATCCCCGCCGACGGGGGCGCGGCCGAAGACGACGGTGTCGCGGTAGCGTTTGTTGTCGGCGCGGATGCGGGCGACAAGGGTCTTGCCGACGGCAAAGAGGAAGGGCGCGGCGAGGTGCGGGGCTTCCTTGAGGAGGCGCTCGAAGGAGGCGGCGGAAATCTTCAGGAGCGTGCTGTCCATGTTGGCCACCACGTCGGCGGAACGCGGCCCGCGGTCGAAGAGCGCGACTTCGCCGAAGAACTCGCCGGCCCCGAGGGTGGTCAGGATCTTCTCGCGGCCTTCGATCATCAGGCGCACGCGCAGTTCGCCGTCGAGCACGAGATACATGGCGTCGCCGTCGTCGTTCTGCTTCACGATCTCGTCCCACTGCTTGGCGTGGTGGACGCGCATGAACTTGGCGAACTCGACGATCTGGTCGTTGTCCAGCTCGGCCAGCACCTTCACGCGGCGCAGGGAGCCGGGCTTGAAGCCGAGTTCTCCGCCGGGCGCGTCGCCGTGGGTGAACTGGGCGAGCTCGGGGAGCGTCGCGGCCTTCCTCCAGCTGTCCGCCGCCACGAGATAGATCCACGTGTCGGCCACGATCCGCTCGTCCTTCACCCATTCGATCAGCGTGGGCAGGTCAATGGGGCCATAGACCGCGTCATCGACGCCAAGGACCTTGTATCCGGGATCGGAATTCTCGTGGCTCATCCCGACCTGCTTACGGCATCCGCCGGATCGCCGGAAGGAGAAACATGGAACCGGAGGCCGCGCCGAGCGCGTTACGCCACAAGGAAGGTTGCCCCCGACCACGGGCTGGGTAGGTTGCGGCCGATGACGCGGGAATTCAGCGCCGTCGCCCACTGGGACGACGAGTGGAACGAAGAACTGTTCGCCGCCTGGGCCGCCGGGTTCCGCTCCCGCGTGCCCACGGGACAGACGGTCCTCGGCATGGTCTTCATCTCGTCCAAGTGGTTCGAACAGGCCCCGACGATCCTGGAACTGCTCCGCGTCCACGCCGCCTTGCCCGTGCTCATCGGATGCTCGGGCTCCGGTTTGATCGCGAACGGCGAGGAGATCGAGCGGCACGCGGGGATCGTGGTGGGCGTCTATGCCCTGCCCGGCGCGCAGTTGAAGACCGTCCGGCTGACCCAGTCGCAGGTGGAATCGACCGACAGCCCCGAGCAATGGCGGCGCAGCACCGGGCTCGGATCGACGCCCGTCAATGGCTGGCTCTTCCTGGCGGACCCCTATTCCTTCGACGCGGAATCCTGGTTGAAGCGCTGGAACGAGGTCTGGCCCGGAGCCCCGATCCTCGGCGGCTTGGCCAGCGGCGAAACCGGCCGGCAAAGCACGCGGCTCTTTCTGAACGGCGACGTGTTCGACGACGGCGCCATCGCTTTGGCCGTCTGCGGCGAAGTGGGGATTTGCAGCCTGGTTTCCCAAGGCTGCACGCCGGTCGGAGACACCTGGACGATCACGCGCGTGGAGCGGAACCTCATCCAGAAGATCGGCAACCGCCCTGCCTACGAGGTGTTGGTCGAGACGTTCAACGGCCTGCCTTCCGAACAGCAGTCCAGCGCCCGGGGGAACCTCTTCGTCGGTCTCGTGGTGAACGAATATCTGGAGGATTTCCACCGGGGCGACTTTCTCGTCCGCAACATCATCGGGGCCGATCCCAACACCGGCGTCATCGCCGTCGGAGCCTTTCCCCGCACCGGACAGACCCTCCAGTTCCAGAAACGCGATGCCACGGCCGCCAACGAGGATCTGTCCGAGCTGCTGGCCCGGACCAAGAAGGAGCTGGGCCGCACCCAAGTGCTCGGGGCTTGCCTCTTCAGCTGCTTCGGCCGGGGCACCGGGCTCTTCGGCCAACCGCACCACGATTGCCGGATGGTCCGGACGGTCTTTGGCCCCATCGCCGTCGCCGGATTCTTCTGCAACGGGGAGATCGGCCCCATTGGATCGCGCAACTTCCTCCACGGCTACACCGCGTCTCTCGCGCTCTTCGTCGCGAAACCTGCGG
>CBFGQE010000679.1:0-2117 GCA_965650815.1 uncultured bacterium | reverse complement strand
GCCAGCTTGGACATGGCTCCGTTTCAGGCTGGCAGCCTGAACTACGTGCCGGGCCAGCGGCCCGGCCTACTCGGGAACACCCCAAGATTGGGGCCTCGCCTTCTCCACTCCCGTCGCCACACTTGCCGAAGATTTCCCAGTCATGCACGCGCCCCAGTCTTCCATCCCGCGCCGGTCGAGATCCGCTTCCGTCCTTCGCCTGAGCGTCGCCGTCGCCGCCACGTTGCTTGCGGCCGAGGCTACGGCCGCCGTCGATTTCGCCAAGGAGATCGAGCCCATCCTCATCAAGCGCTGCTCCGAGTGTCACGGCCCCGACCAGCAAAAGGCCGATCTGCGTCTCGACTCCAAGGCGGCGGCGATGAAGGCCGCCGAATCCGGCCGCTTCCCGCTGGTGCCGGGCGATCCCGAGAAGAGCGAACTCCTTTTCCGCGTCGTCTCCACCGACTCCGAAGAAGTCATGCCGCCCAAGGGCGGTCCGCTCTCCACCGAGGAGATCGCGCTGCTCCGTCAATGGATCGCCGAAGGTGCCGACTGGCCGGAAGTCGATCCCGCCAAGCACTGGGCTTTCCAAGCTCCCGTTCGTCCGGAGCCGCCGACGCCCTCGACCGCCACCGGCAAGGTCCGCAACGAGATCGACCGCTTCATTCTCTCGCGCCTGGAAAAGGAAGGCATGACGCAGCAGGTCGAAGCCGACCGCGCCACGCTCATCCGCCGCGTTTCGCTCGACCTGACCGGCCTACCGCCGACGTGGGCCGAGGTGGAAGCGTTCCAGAACGACCGTTCGCCTGACGCCTACGAGAAGCTGGTGGACCGTCTCCTCGCCTCGCCGCACTACGGCGAACACATGGCGCGCGGCTGGCTCGATCTCGCCCGCTACGCCGATTCCAACGGCTACCAGGTCGATCTCGCCCGCTCCATCTGGCCCTACCGCGAGTGGGTCATCCGCGCCTTCAACCGCAACCAACCCTTCGACCAGTTCACCATCGACCAGCTCGCCGGCGACCTCCTGCCGAACCCGACGCCGGAGCAGAAGATCGCCACCGGCTTCAACCGCAACTCGAAGATCAACGACGAGGGCGGCGGCGACGCGGAAGAATACCGCACCAAGGCGGTGAAGGACCGGGTGGCCACGTTGGGCACTGCTTGGCTCGGCCTGACGCTGAACTGCGCCGAGTGCCACACCCACAAATACGACCCCATCAGCCACGAGGAATACTACCGGCTCTACGCCTTCTTCAACAACACGACCGACGTGGGCAACAACAGCCTCGCACCCACGCTGGAAGTGCCCCGTCCCGATCTCGCCGAGACCGAAGCCTTCGTCCGCCAGCGGTTGGAGCAAACCAGGCGCGACCTCGCCCAGGCCGCGCTCCGGCTGACCGCCCAGCAGCCGGCTTGGGAGCAGGCCACGAAGGAACGCGGCGATGTCTGGCGCGTGTTGTCCCTGACCAACGCCTTGTCCGTCGGCGGCGCCAGCTACACCAACCTGCCCGACGGTTCGCTCCTCGGCGTCGGCGAGGTGAACCCGATCTACGACACCATCACGGTCGAAGCCGATACCGACCTCACCGGCATCACCGCCGTGTTGCTGGAAGTGTTGCCCGATCCGAGCCTGCCGAAGAACGGGCCCGGCCGTTGGCGCGAGACGGGCAACTTCATCCTCGATGAATTCGGCCTCAGCGCCGCGCCGTTGGCCAAAGGAACGCCTCCGCCCGCCGACACCAATGTCGTCTTCGCCACGGCCGCCGCCGATTGGCAGCAGCAATACTACCGCGCCGACCACGCCGTGGACCGCAATCCCAAGACGGGCTGGGCCATCGGGCCGAAGTTCGGCCAACGCCACTTCCTCGTCGCCCGTCCGCAGCGCACCGTCGGCTTCGACGGCGGCACGCGCTTGAGCTTCCGCTTCGACCACTACCACGGGAACAGCCACGCCCTCGGCCGCTTCCGCCTCTCCGTCACCACAGAGAAAGATCCGGCGAAGCAATGGCCGATCTCGTCGGAAGTCCGCGACGCGCTCGCTACTGAGCCGAACCGCCGCACCGAGGCACAGTCCGCTCTGCTCGCCGCCACGCACCGGGCCGGTTCGGAGGAGATCCGCGCGCTGGAGCGGGAGC
>CBFGQE010000678.1:0-2118 GCA_965650815.1 uncultured bacterium | reverse complement strand
TCGTGCCCGAAGACCTCTGGGAACAGGCCTACGCCCTGCGGCAGGAACAGATCGCGCGGGGAAAGCACCCCACCAAACGGGTCAAACACCTCTTCAGCGGGTTCGTCCGTTGTGGTCCCTGCAAGCGGAACCTGGCCCGGCGCAAGGGCTCCTCGAAATACGAGTGCTACGGTTGCGGGGCCAAGATCACCGCCACCGCGTTGGAAGGGCTTTTCCTGCGCCAGCTGAAGGATCGGAAGATCGCCCGCGAGGTGCTGGCCGAGGTGGTCGAAGACCGCGACGACGCGCTCGGGGCCAAGCTCGAACTGCTGGAATCTTCGGAAACCCAACTGGAAAAGCTCAAAGCCGAACTCCGTTCCGCCCTCGCGTTGTATCGGCAGGGAGCCTTGACCGACGCGGCGTTCCACCACGCCACCGGCCCGGCCCAGGAACAGCTGGCCAAGCTGGAAAAGGAGCTGCCCCTCCTGGAGACCGAGATCGCCGAACTGCGCCGCCAACGGCCGTCTCCCGAAGATCTGTTCGGTCCCAACCCGACCTATGCCGATGCCTGGCCAATGCTCGAGTTCGACGGCCAACGCCAGCTCGTCGAGGCGTTCTTCTCCATCGTCACTCTCGATGCCGAAGGGCAGGCCTCCGTCACGGTGTTGAGATGAGCGGCGGAAACGACTTGAGGAGCCCTGCTCCCAGAGTTAGCAGACCGGGCATGAAGGAATCATCCACTCCCCGTCGGCGCATCGGCATCTGGCTGCGGGTCTCGACCGACCTGCAGGCCCAAGGCGACAGCCCCGAAACCCACGAACGCCGCGCCCGCGACTACGCCGCCACCAAGGGCTGGGATGTCATCGAGACCTACCGCCTCGACGGCGTCTCCGGCGCGGTCAGCCACGAGCACAGCGAAGCCAAGCGGATGCTCCACGACATCGAACGCGGCCACATCACCGCGCTCGTCGCCTCCAAGTTCGCCCGCATCGCCCGCGACGGCGTCCAGTTCCGCCTGCTCCATCGCCGGTTCAAAGCCGCCAAGGCCGACCTCATCTCGCTGGACGAGCACATCGATACCTCCACCCCGGCCGGGGAATTGATGCTCGGCCTCATCGCCGATCTGGCCGAATGGGAACGCAAGGAAATCGCCGCCCGCATCCGCGCTTCCGTCCGGCCCCGGGCGTTGGCCGGGAAGCCGCTCGGGGGCCGCGCACCGTTTGGCTACCAGTGGGTGGACAAGAAGCTCGTGCCCGATCCGAAGGAAGCACCCATCCGTCGTCTGATCCACGAACTCTATCTCGAAGACCGGCGGAAGAAGACCGTGGCCCACCGGTTGAACGCGCTCGGCCATCGCACCCGACAGGGAAAGGCCTGGTCCGGCACCGCCATCGACTGGCTCCTGCGCGACCCCACCGCCAAAGGTGTCCACCGGACGAACTACACCCGCGTCAATGCCGAGGGCCGACGGGAGTTCAAGCCCGCCGAGGACCGGGTGGAACAGGCGGTGGAACCGGTCGTTCCGCCCGAGATCTGGGATCGGGCCCATGCCCTGGTTTTGTCCCGCGAAGAGACGGGACGGCGTCCGGCCAAACGCACTCGGCACCTGTTCGCCGGGTTCATCACCTGCGCCTGCGGCCACCGGATGTATTGCTCGCAGGGCAGCACCCGGTTCCGCTGCTCCGCCCACGGCGGCTGCCACCGGTCGGTGAAAGGGGAGGTTTTGGAACGCCGCTTCGGCGAAGCCCTAGAACGCACGCTCCAGGATGCCGACTGGCGCGCCCGCTACCTCGCCGCCGCCTGCGAACTGCTCCGCGAGAAGCGGCTTCGGCTGGCCCTCTTGGAAGAGGACGAACGAAAGGCCAAGACCGTCGTCCAACGCGCCTTCGATCTCTACCTCACCGGCGACCTGCCCAAGGAACGCTACGGCCTCGTCTGCGAACCCCAAGAAGCCCGCCTGCGCGAACTCGCCGGGGAACTGCCCGCCCTCCGCGAAGAGATCGCCGCCCTCGAATCCTCCGACCTCACCCCCGCAGGCCTCGCCGCCGAATCCGAAAGCATCCTCGCCCTCTGGCGCGAAGCCTACTCCGCCTCCCGCCGCGCCTTCCTCGAAGACAACCTGCTCGGCATCAGCGTGTC
>CBFGQE010000677.1:0-2120 GCA_965650815.1 uncultured bacterium | reverse complement strand
AGCAGCCTCCTGAGCACCGACCAGAAAGCCGGCTTCGTGCAGCAGCTCCGTGCCGACTACGACAAACTCCGCGAACAACACGGCGGCAATCGCCAGACCCTCCTGCCGTTGGAGAAAGCCCGTGCCAACGCGGCCAAGCTGAAGTTCGACGATCTTCCCAAGCCCGAGTTCACCGGAGTCCGCGTTCTCGAAGACGTTTCGTTGGCCACGCTGCGCGACTTCATCGACTGGTCGCCCTTCTTCCACACCTGGGAGCTACGCGGCGTCTATCCGAAGATCCTCCAGCACGAGAAGTATGGCGCTGAAGCCACCAAGCTTTTCAACGATGCCCAAAAGCTGCTCGACGAGATCATCGCCAAGAAGCTGATCCGCGCGCGCGGCGTCTACGGCATCTTCCCCGCCAACCGCGTCGGCGACAGCCTCGAGCTCTACACCGACGATAGCCGCACGCAGGTCCTCACGACCTACCACATGCTCCGGCAGCAGATGGACAAGACCGACGGCTCGCCGAACTACAGTTTGGCCGACTTCATCGCGCCGAAAGGGTCACCCGACTACCTCGGTTCTTTCGCCGTCACCACCGGCCTTGGCTTGGACGAACTGGTGAAGGGCTACAAGGCCGCGCATGACGACTACAACGCCATCATGGCCGAAGCCTTGGCCGACCGTTTGGCTGAAGCCTTCGCCGAATACCTCCACAAGCGCGTCCGCGACGAATGGGGCTTCGGCAAGACGGAGAACCTCACCCGCGAACAGATCATCGCCGAGGAATACCGCGGCATCCGTCCGGCCGGCGGGTATCCCGCCAGTCCCGATCACACCGAGAAGCGCACGCTGTGGCAGCTCCTCGACGTCGAGGCCAAGACCGGCATCCAGCTCACCGAGAGCTGCGCCATGTGGCCCGGCAGCAGCGTCAGCGGCCTCTACTTCGCCCATCCCGACTCGAAGTATTTCGCCGTCGGCAAGCTGGCCAAGGACCAGGTCGAAGACCTCGCGAAGCGCAAGGGCATGAACGTGACCGAAGCCGAGAAGTGGCTCGGCCCGTGGCTGAACTACGACCCGAAGTAACTCCGTCCAGCAGCTTCCAAAGTCCCCTCAAAACAAGGGCGGCAGGCCATCCAGCCTGCCGCCCTTCTTTTTCGGTTTGGCTACCGGGGTTCCCGGACCAGCCTTCAGCGCAGCACCTCGGCGAAGAACGCCTTCATCTGTTCCCAGGAACGGCGGTCCGCGACGGCGTCGTATTTTGCGCCCGGGATCGAGCCGTCCGCCATCCACTGCGTGAAGCTGTGGACCGCGCCGCTATAGGCCACGAACTGGTAATCCACACGGTTCACCCGCATCTCGGTCAGGAACGCGGCCATGTCCTTCGGCGCGATGAACGGGTCTTCCGCGCCGTGGCAGACGAGGAGCTTGGTGCGGATGTTCGCGCCATCCGTCGGCGTCGGCGAATCAAGCCCGCCGTGGAAGCTGACCACGCCGGCCACATCGGCTCCGGCCCGGGCCAGCTCGATGACGGCCGTGCCGCCGAAGCAGTAGCCGATGGCGGCGATGCGTTTCGGATCGGTGTGCAGGTCGGCCTTGAGCACGTCCAGTCCGGCCAACAGACGTGCGCGGAGCAGAGCACGGTCGTTCTTGAACTGGCCCGAGAGCTTGCCCGCTTCCTGCGGGTTCGGCGGACGCACGCCTTTGCCGTAAACATCCACGGCGAAGACGTTGTAGCCGAGCTGCGCCAGCATCTCGGAACGCTTCTTCTCGTAGTCCGTGATCCCCATCCACTGGTGGACGACGAGGACGGCCGGACGACGGCCCTTGATCGCATCGTCCCAGGTCATGACGCCTTCGAGCACGGTGTCACCCTGTTTGTATTCCACCACCCGGGTTTGGATGGCGGCCGAAGCCACCGCCGTGAAGAGGGCGAGCAGCACGCTGGAGAGGAGCAGTTTCATGGTGCCCAGACGAAAGCGTGGCCGCCCGGCTCCGTCAAGGAACCGGGCGGCGACTTGGGTTTTTGTTGGTTTAGATCCGGGCTCCGTCGGCCGTTGCTTCGCCGGTCCCGGCCGCCTTGCGCCGACGCAGAAGGCTCAACGCCACCAAGCCGCCCAACGCACCGGTGCTGGCCA
>CBFGQE010000676.1:0-2126 GCA_965650815.1 uncultured bacterium | reverse complement strand
ATCCGGCGCGAGATGGACATGTGCCACGACGATCCGGGCCGCCGGTCCAGCCGCCGACTCTTCGAGACCGCCTACACCCGGAGCCCGTATCGCTTCACGATCATCGGCTATCCCGACATCTTCAACGAGCTGAAGGCCGAGGACATCCTCGCCTACTACCGTTCCCGCTACGCGCCGAACAACCTGTTCTTCGTCGTGGCGGGCGACGTGAAGCCCGAGGAGGTCGTCGCCCAGATCAAGGAAGCCTTCGCCAAGACCAAAGCCCGCCCCATCGAGCCCGTCGTGCTGCCCGAGGAGCCGCGCCAGACCGCGCCGCGCGAGACCGTCGAGGAAGCGCCCATCCAGATCGCACGTCTGCACCTGAGCTGGCACATCCCCGATCTGCGCCATCCCGACGTGCCGTTGCTCGACGTGCTGGCCGGATTGCTCGGCACCGGCCGCAGCTCGCGCCTCTACCGGGAAATCCGCGAGAGGAAGGAGCTCGTCACCTCCATCGACGCCTGGACCTACAATCCGGGAAACCCCGGCCTCTTTGGCGTCAGCGCCGTGGTCGAGCCGGAGAAGTTCGCCGCCGCCAAGGCCGCCATTTTCGAGGAGATCGACCGTGTGCTCCACGGGCCGATCACCGAGGCGGAGATCGCCAAGGTGGTGAAGCAATACGTCTCCGCCACGCTCGCCTCGCGCAAGACGATGGCCGGCCAGGCGCAGGACCTGGGCGGAAGCTGGATGGCCACGAACGATCTCGGCTTCAGCGAGCGCTACCTCAACGCTGTGCGTCGCGCCACGCCCGAGGAGCTGCGCCGCGTGGCCCGCCAGTATCTCACCCCGGAGAACCGCACGCTCTACGCGTTGATGCCCAACGGCACCGCGCCCAAGACCAATGCCTCGGTCGAGACCTCCACCGACCATGCCGTCCAGCTCTTCACCCTGAAGAACGGCCTGCGCGTGCTGGTGCGCGAGGACCATCGGCTGCCCTTCGTGCAGATCGAGTTCGGTTTCCGTGGCGGCGTGCTGGCCGAGACACCGGAAACCGCCGGGTTGACCAGCCTCTTCACCAAGATGCTGCTCCAGGGCAGCCGCAAACGGAGCGCCGAAGAGCTGGCCAACGAGATCGAATCGCTCGGCGGGCACCTCGACACCTTCGGCGGCAACAACAGCTTCGGCCTCACGGCCGAGGTGATGAACGAGGACTTCGCCACGGGCCTCGACATCGTCGCCGACGTTGTGCTGGACCCCGCGTTCCCGGCCGACGCCCTGGAGCGCGAACGCTCCATCCAGCTCGCCAACCTCCGCTCGCAGCGCGACCAGCTCCTCCAGTCCGCCATTCGCGGCCTGCGCCGCACGCTCTTCGGCCCCACCGGCTATGGGCTCGATCCGCTCGGCACGGAGGAATCGGTGAAGTCGCTCGACGTCGCCCGGCTCCGCGAATTCCACCGCCAGCTCGTCGTGCCGAACAACTGCGTGATCGCCCTCTTCGGCCACATCTCCTCGGCCGACGCGCTGAGCCAGGCCGAGAAGCTCTTCGGCCATTGGCAGCCCAATCCTGATCTCGCCCACGCCATCGACCGACGCGATCCCCTGGTCAAAGCGACCGGCAACCGCGCCTCGGCCAAGCGCGACAAGAAGCAGGCCGTCATGGTCGTCGGCTTCCCCGGCGTGCCGCTCAATTCGCCCGACCGCTACGCCCTGGAGCTCGTGCAGGAGTCGTGCAGCGATCTTGGCTCGCGCCTCTTCGTCCGTATCCGCGACGAACTGGGCCTGGCCTACTACGTCGGCGCGCAGAACATGATGGGCATCGGCAACGGCTACTTCGCCTTCTACTGCGGCACCTCGCCGGAGAACGCCGCGCTGGTGGAGAAGGAACTGCTCGCCGAAGCGGCCAAGCTCGCGGCCGACGGCCTGACCGAGGAGGAGCTGCGCCGCAGCAAGAACAAGATCATCGGCCAGAAGAAGATCTCCCGGCAGGACCCCGGCAGCTTCGCGATGAACACGATGCTCAACGAGCTCTACGGCCAGGGCTACCGGTTCATCGACGAGGAAGACGCGCACATCGAGGCCGTCACGCTGGACCAGGCCCGCGCCGCCGCCCGCCGCTACCTCGTGGCGGAACGCGCCGTCGTCTCCGA
>CBFGQE010000675.1:0-2129 GCA_965650815.1 uncultured bacterium | reverse complement strand
TCGGCCAACAGGCTCTCGAACGGGCCGGTGGCGGCGTAGGAGGTGAGCGGCGCGCCGCACTTGGCGCAGAAAGTTGTTTGCGGTTCGTTGGGATGGAGGCAGCCGAGGCACAGCTCCATCTCGGGACCGTCTTTCTCGGGGGCGTTCTCGGGCGTCGGGTCCGTCGGCATGTTCGGGAAGGGACAGGTTGTCGGGCACTCCGTTCCCCCGGCTTGTTTCAATTCGGGACGAGGGTGTCAATTTTCGATTCCCGACGCCTTGGGGCGGGCGACTTCTCCATCAAGACAGGAGATCGCCGTTGCCTCGCAATCGCCATGAGCCGATAACGCCCGGGTGAGCCCGACATTTGCGCCTGCACGAGAGACGTTTCGAAAGATCGCCGAGAACATCCGGGGAGTCGTCCAGGGTCAGGACGAGACGATCCGCAAGCTCTTGATCTGCCTGGCCAGCGGCGGGCACGTGTTGCTGGAGGATTTTCCCGGCACCGGGAAGACGACGTTGGCCAAGGCGCTGGCGAAATCGATCCAGGCGGACTTCAAGCGGCTCCAGTTCACGCCCGACTTGCTGCCGTCGGACATCGTGGGTGTCTCCATCTACAACCAGCGCGAGCAGCAGTTCCAGTTTCACGAGGGACCGGTCTTCACGAACATCCTGTTGGCCGACGAGATCAACCGCGCTTCGCCCCGCACGCAGTCCGCGCTGCTGGAAGCGATGGGCGAGAGCCAGGTGACGGTGGAGGGCGAACGGCGGGCGTTGCCGGAGCTGTTCTTCGTCATCGCCACGCAGAACCCGGTGGAGTTTCGCGGCACGTATCCGCTGCCCGAGGCGCAGATGGACCGGTTCGCGCTCCAGTTCACGCTCGGCTACGTGTCGGCGGACGAGGAGGTCGCCATCCTATCGGCACGGCAGAAGGTGAACCCGTTGGAGGATCTGAAACCGTGCGTGACGCTGGCCGAAGTGGAGGGACTGCGGCAGCGGGTGCTCGAAGTGCGGGTGAGCGAGGAGATCAAGCGCTACATCGTCGATCTCGTCGCGGCCACGCGTTCCGTGCCGGGCGTGCAGCTCGGGGCCAGCCCGCGCGCTTCGCTCGCGCTGATGAAGGCGGCGCAGGCGGCGGCGCTGCACGACGGGCAGGAGTTCGTCACGCCGGAACAGGTGAAGGCGCTGGCCGTGCCGGTGATCGCGCACCGCCTGGCGCTCGATCCGCAGATGAAGTTCTCCGGGCTCACGGCGGAGTCGATCGTCGAGGACATCGTCAAACGCCAGGCCGCCCCGAAGTGACGCGCCATGCCGGCTGATCGTCCACAGAGCACGCATCCCGCCGGGGCCGCCACGGCGGGCGGCGCGGCGGCGGGGAACGGGCTACGCAAGCCGCCCCCGGGCTCGGCCCTGCGGCGGCTGATGTTTCCGACGTTCCGGACGACGCCGGAGCTTCCGCTGCGGTTCCGCCGCCGCTTCACGCTGCCGGGAATC
Organism: uncultured bacterium; assembly: GCA_965650815.1. Lineage (GTDB taxonomy): Bacteria > Verrucomicrobiota > Verrucomicrobiia > Limisphaerales > CANJSG01 > CANJSG01. The sequence goes on along the minus strand of CBFGQE010000675.1, from coordinate 656 downwards.
TTCGTGTGGTGCGTGCTGACGCTGACGGTGTTCCTCGGGTTGGACACCACCCAGACCACGGCCTACCAGATCGTCACGCTGCTCTTCGCCATGATGCTGGTGGGGATGCTATCGACGCTCTTCTTCAAGCCCCGGGTGCGCGTCCGCCGCGTCCTGCCGATGCTCGGAACGGTCGGCCAACCGCTGCCCTACGAGCTGCGGTTGACGAACGAGGACCGGGTGCCGGAGAAGGACCTGATCGCCATCGAGAACTTGGTCGATCCCCGGCCCACCTTGACGGAATTCCTCTTCACGCCGGAGCCGGGCGAGGAGAAGCGGAACTGGTATGACCGCACCTTCGGCTTCTACCGCTGGCGCTGGCTCTACAACCGCAAGCGCGGCGCGGTGCTGAAGGAGACGCCGCTGCCCGTGCTGCCCGCGCGGGAGGAGACGGTGGCGCCGATGACCATCACGCCGCTGCGGCGCGGACGGCTGGTCTTCACCGGACTGACGCTGGCGCGGCCCGATCCGTTCGGCATGGTCAAGGCGCTCGCGCTCGTGCCCCGGCCCGATTCGGTGCTGATCCTGCCGGAGCGGCACCCGATCCCCGCGCTCGATCTGCCGGGGAAGGAGAAATACCAGCAGGGCGGGGTGACCTTCGCGTCGTCCGTGGGCGA
>CBFGQE010000674.1:0-2130 GCA_965650815.1 uncultured bacterium | reverse complement strand
CGTATTTCTCCTTCACCGGGCCGGTCATGTCGGTGGCGATGATGCCGGGGCGGATTTCATAAACGTTGATCCCGTGCGGGGCGAGGCGCGCGGCGTAGAGCGGCGTGAGCATGGAGAGCGCGGCCTTGGCCACACAGTAGTCGCCCCGGTTCACCGACGCGGTGTAGGCGCTGATGCTGGAGATGGTGACGATCTTGGGCCGGAAGATTGGCAATGGGATGCCTGGTCCGTGATCCCGGATGCCTGATCCCGGATGCCCGATTCCGGATTCGGCGGCCTGCTCGATCATCCACTTGGCGGCGAGCTGGGTGAGGAAGTAGGGGCCCTTGACGTTGATGTTGATCAGGCGGTCGAAGCTCTCCTCGCCGGCTTCGAGGATGTCGGCGCGGACGTTCGGGGCCACGCCGGCGTTGTTCACCAGCAGGTCGAGCCGGCCGAAGGTGGCGCGGGTGAAGTCGATCAGCTTTTGGCGGTCCGCCGCCACGCCGACGTCGCCCTGGCAGATCTCGGCGCGGATGTGTTTGCCGACCGATTTGGCGACATCGAGGCAATCCTCGGCGGTGCGGCGGGCGGCGGTCTCGTTCCCGGCGTAGTTGATGACGAGGTCGAACCCGGCTTTGGCGAGGTCAAGGGCGATGCCGCGTCCGATGCCACGGGACGCGCCGGTGATGAGGGCGGTGGAACGCATGTGCGGGCGACGGTAGGGAAAGGAAACCCGAAGTCGGAAGGCCAAAGACCGAGAGAAATTCGACGGCTGAAGTCCGAAGATTTGGCCTTGGGCCTTCGGGCTTCGGGTTTCCGCTTCGCGGAAGTCACTTCTTCGTCTGCTGCTCTTCGATCTGCTTCACCAGCGCGTTGTATTTCTCGACCACCTCGTTGAACTCGCGGGTGCGGGCGTTGAGCTGTTCGACGATCTGGTTGCGTTCTTCGCCGAGTTTCTTGAGCAGGGCGTTCTGTTCCTCGATGGCGAGGTTCTGGCGGGCGATGGATTCGTTCTGGCGTTTGAGGTTCTCGTTCTGCGCGGCGAAGCCTTCCTTGTAGGCGTCGAGTTCTTCCTTGGCCCGGGTGGCGTCGATCTCGGCCTGGGCGCGGGCGCGGTTGGCGAGGTTGAGCGCGGTATTGTTGGTGGATTCGGCGGCCTTGAGCTCGTCCACACGGGCGCCGAGGCGCTGGATGTCGGATTCCCAGGCCTTCAAGCGGCTTTCGAGCGTGGCGATGGCGGTGGATTTGTCGGCGCTTTCCTGGGTGATGGACTGGACCTTGGCGCGGAGGTTGGCTTCGCGGACCCACTGGACGACGCAGAGGCCACAGAGGGCCAGGGCAAGGGCCATGACCACGAGGGGAAGGGCTTTCTTCATCGCGCGCGGCTCAGGGTTTGGCGGCGTCGGCCTGGACGTTGAAGGCGACTTTCTGGAAGCCAGCCTGCCGGACGAGATCGAGCACCTGGACCATTTGGCCGTGGGTGGTGTCGAGGTCGCCGCTGATATAGACGGGCAGGTTCGTGTTGGCGGCGTAGCGGTTCGTCAGCGTCTGGAACAACGCGGGGAAGGTGATCGGCTGCTTCTCCAAAAAGACGCCACCGGTGCGGTCCACGGCGAGACTGATCATCTCGGGCTTGAAGTCGGGCCGGGCCTGGGTGGCGGTGGGCAGGTTGACCTTGATCGTCTGCTGTTTGCTCATCGTGAGGCTGACGAGCATGAACGAGGCTAGCAGGAAGAACATGATGTCGATCAACGGCACGATCTCGATGCGCGCGTGGCGTTGGCCGAGGGAGGATTGGATCTTCTTCATGGCGCCGGCCGGGATGGATCAACGGCGTTCGCCGGCGCTGGAAGGATAGGAGGTCGTGTCGTCGGCCGGACGGGGATCGAGGCGCTTGAGCAGGCCTTGGCAGAGGGTGCCGGCTTTTTGCAGCTCGATCTCCAGCCGCTGGGCGCGGCGGGTGAAATGGTTGTAGGGCAGGAGCGCGATGATCGCGATGCCGAGACCGGCCGCAGTGGCGATCAGGGCCTCGCCGATGCCGCCGGTGACTTTTTCCACGGCGAGTTCGCTGCCGCCGATGGACTGGAAGGAGCCCATGATGCCGGTGACGGTGCCGAGCAGGCCGAGGAGCGGGGCCAAGGTGATGAG
>CBFGQE010000673.1:0-2134 GCA_965650815.1 uncultured bacterium | reverse complement strand
CGGCAGCCGCAGAGGCGAAGGTGTTTCACCTGTCCGAGTCGATCTTCCAAGGCCTGTGCTTCCGCCACGCTGCGGCGGTCCTGGTGGGTGACGATGGGTGTGAGGGCGTTGCCCTTCTTGTCGAGCGCGACCCAGGCGGGGCACATCACGGCGAGCGCGATGGCATCCACGGACTTCGCCCGGTCGCCCAGTCCGGCGATGGCTTTCTGGACGGCGGCCAGCAGCTCCTCAGGATCGACCTCCACGCGCGGGCCGGTGCAGCGGCTTTTGAAGAAGACGCGGGGTGCTTCGGCCAGCACTTCAGGGCCGCGCAGGATGCCGGCGATGACCGAGGAGGAACCGATGTCGAGTCCGAGCAAGGTGGGCATGACCGTGGGACGCTACGGGGAACGGACGGGGGCGGAGCAATGACGAAATCCGACGACACACCGCGCCCTGGCCCATGACCAAACGCATGCCCTTGCGGCGATCACGACGGCGCGTTCTGCAAGGCGGAGCGCGCAGATTGCAGGAGGCGCCGTTCGCGCGCCTGCGGGCCCGCCGGAGAATCCGCGGACAATTTTCGGGAAAGAATGCTTGGTTCATCCGGTGCGGAAGCTGCTAAGATCCCCGCGTTGGTCTTCTCGGTGTTCTTCGGCACTTCGGCCAGCACCGGTCCGTGCGTCTCCGGGTGGGGGCGCGTCGTTTCCTCGGGCCGGTTTTCAACGCGTCAAACGAAAGGAAAACCATGTTGAAGAAGCTCTTCATCCTCCTCTCCGCCGCGGCCGGGCTTGCCCTGCTGCTCTTCCTCCCGCTGGTCCACGCGGCCATCGTCCTCCTCAACTTCATCGTCCACTGCGCGGTGCTTGGTCTCCAGCTCGTCTCGACCCGCCTGCCTTGGGTGCGGCCCGCGACGCGGCCGCTGCCGGAGGAGGAGCCGTTCGTGTGCATCCAGGTGCCCGCGCACAACGAGCCGCCGGAGGTCCTGATGGAGACGCTGCGCAGCCTCTCGCGCATCCAGTGGCGGAACTACGAGGTGCTGGTGATCGACAACAACACCACCGACGAATCGCTCTGGCGTCCGGTCGAGGCCTTCTGCGAGGCGCTTGGGCCGAAGTTCCGCTTCCTCCACGTGGAGAACCTGCCCGGCTTCAAGGCCGGCGCGATGAACTGGGCGCGGCGCTTCGTCGATCCGCGCGCCGAATATCTCTTCGTGGTGGACGCGGACTACCAGGTGGAGCGGAACTGCCTGCGCCGCGCGGTGAAGCACGCGACGGACTCGGCCGTGGGCCTGGTGCAGTTCCCGCAGCACTACCGGAACATCACGCCGGAGAACATCGGGCTCGCCCTGGATTTCCGGCACTTCTTCGCCAGCTACATGAACATGGCCAACCGGCTCGGCTGCGTCCCGTCCACCGGCACGCTCGCGCTCATCCGGATGAAGGCGCTGGACGCCATCGGCGGCTTCTCCTCCGGCACGATCACGGAGGACGCCGAGCTGGGCTTCCGCATGAACAGCCGGGGCTGGCGCGCGGTGTATGTGAACGAGAACGTGGGCACCGGCCTGATGCCCTACGATCTGGAGGGCCTGAAGAAGCAGCGCTGGCGCTGGGCCTTCGGCAACGCGCAGATCCTGAAGGCGAACTGGAAGCGGCTGCTCTTCGGCCAGGATCTGACCTGGAAGCAGAAGCTCGGCTTCGTGGCGCACCTCACCGCGTGGTTCAACTTCAACCTCATCCCCATGCTCTCGCTGCTGCTGCTGGCGGGCGTGGCCGCGTTCGGCGAGGTCACCGCCGTGCAGCACCACACCATGATCCTGAGCGGCGTGACGCTGCTCTCGTTCCTGGTGATGAAGTTCGGGACGATGTTCTACGGGCTGCGGCGCGACGGCTTCAACCTGCGCGCCATCCTGCTGGCCTACTTCAGCCATTTGGGGCTGGGCTGGATCTTCTCCCTGAGCTGGATCAAGTGCCTGTGGAACGACCGCTCGGCCTTCGAGCGGACCAACAAGTTCATCGGCGACGTGGTGCCGGGCCGGATCCGCGCCGTCTTCGCCGAGGTCGTGACCGGCGGGCTGCTGCTCGTCGCCAGCGTGGTGCTGCTCGTCGCCGGCTTCATCGTCGGCCCGATCGCCGCACTGGCGCTCTTCGCAGTG
>CBFGQE010000672.1:0-2141 GCA_965650815.1 uncultured bacterium | reverse complement strand
CCCCTCACCCGGCTTTCAGCCACCCTCTCCCCATCCGATGGGGAGAGGGCCGGGGTGAGGGGCTTCTCCCTGTTTTATCCATCATCTCCCGGAGGTGTTCCTACTGGGCCGCCAACGCCCGGAGGATTCGACGAATCACCCGAGGAACGATGGTGGACTCCGCAACGTTCCGTTTCTGCGGCTTCAGGTCGTGTTCCCAAAACCGGAGCACCTTCCACCCCTTGGCCCGCAAGGCGCGATGCACCCGACGGTCGCGAGCCTGGTTCGTCCGGATCTTGTTCCACCAGAAAGCGCGGTTGTCCTTGGGCTGGGTGGCGTGGAGCGGACAGCCGTGCCAGAAGCAGCCATCGACGAAGACGACGATGCGTTCGTAGGGAAAGACGAAGTCCGGCCGGACGAAGCGTGATCGTTTGGACGTCGGTTTCTTTCCGCCTTCTCCGTTCCCCGTTCCAAGCTTGAGATGCCGTCGCCATCCCGTGATCCCGTGGTGACGGAGCAGCGTGGCCAGGGCGACCTCCGTGCGGGCATTGCCGCGCGAACGGATGCGCGCCATCAACCGGGAACGTTCTGCGGGGGTGAGTTTGTCGGCCACGCGCCCCGGGTGTAGCGGACTTGGCCGGGCGGGGAAACGGCGAAGGTGCGGTGTCTCGGCCTACCAGGTCTTCTTCGGAGGGGATGCCGCTTCGGCGGAAACGTCCGCTGCGGCGACCGTCGTCGCGGCCCTGGGCGCGCCGCCTTCGAGATGCTTCTTCAACTGGTCGAGCGGCGACGGTCCGGCCGCCTTGCCGAAACGCGTGGCCATCCACATGAGCGCCCGGGCCGTCCACGGCAGTCCGGCCTCCTTGAAGTCGGTGGTCTGGGTGACGCGGGTGGACGCGCCTTCGGGGAAGACCTCGAAATCGATCTTCACCGCCCGGGAACGGTGCCGCCCCTCGGGCCGCTGCTTCACGCTGAACTGCCGCAGCGGGTTGAGCACGCGCACCTTGATCTGCGAAGGGATGGGCGGTCCGTTCAGCCGGAAATCGGCGGCGAAGGTTTCACCGACTTCCACCGGGCCGCTGGCCGAACGCACCACGCGGGTGATCTTCGGGTTCCAGTCGGGCCAGGAGACGGGATCGATGAGGGCGCTCCAGACACGCTGGATCGGGGCATGGATGACGACGGAATCGGTGAGTTTCATTCGGGAGGCGGCACGGCATGAGGCTGGCCGATGAGGTGCGCCGCTGATGGGTTTAAGTGACCACGGGTGGCTGGAAAATGCACGTCAAACTTGGGTGTCGGATGGGCCGTCGGAGGAACCGTGGCGGATTCCCAGCGCGTCGGACAGTCGCTCGAATGGGGGATTCGAGGGGGCAGTTCAGGGAGTCTGTGTCGAAGACAGCTTGGGCTGAATCCAAGTGGCCAGGACGCACACCAGCAATGCCGCAGTGGCCGCCCCGCCCATCGTCCAAATGATCTGCTGGGGCGAATCATGGAACCGCTGCAACGCCAGCCAGTAACCCAGGACCACCGCACCCAGGGGCACGACGACCCAATACCGCTTCCGAGCCAGAAGGTTGTTCAGAAGGACATTGGCCAAGGCGAGAGGGAGCAGGCACCAGACATACTGCGGCACCAGCGGTGCGGCCGTTGCAGCCAGGTTCTTGCCCTGGAGGACCAGCAAGGGCAGGGCGGGAAACAACGTGCAGACCACGGCGGCGCCTCCGGCGGCCAGAGCCGTGGCGCCCACGGTCAGAAAGAGGATGCGTCGGTCTTCTCCGGTCCCTGCCGACGCCGCGATCTTGGGAAACATCACCAGGACCATGGGGGCCGAGACCCACATCACCACACGCGCCACGGTGGCCGCCGCTCCGTAGCTGTCCTTGTCCGCCGGGGCGAGGCTTGCTTGGAACGCCCACATGTCCATCGTGAAAAGAAGGGTTGACGCTGTCAGGCCAGCCGTCAGGGGCACTGTATCCTTGAACCATTGTCCGAAGCGGAACTGGCCTCCCTTGAGACGCAACAGATCAAGGCTTCCCCACAGCATGGGAACGATCGCGGCCACGAGCCCTAGGAACACGCCGCACATGGCCCAGTCGGCGGTGGGGCGAATCAACCATACGGCGGAAAAAACGAACAACACTCGACCGGCTCCGCCCGCG
>CBFGQE010000671.1:0-2149 GCA_965650815.1 uncultured bacterium | reverse complement strand
GGCCCGCACCATGAAGCGGCGCGGCTCGGGCCGACCAGGCTTGCGCTGTTAAAACTCGGGGGGCGCGACAGAAACGTCGCATCAACCACCGCCGGGAGGTTCTTCCGTCCCTGCCGGAGCCCTGACTTCAACTTGGCCGACAACTCACACCTCACGCTGTGCGCTTTGGCCTGCTGCTGCTCCGCAGCTTGGATAAGCCGTTCGGTGCTTCACTTGACGATCACCCAGATACCGGGAGCGACTTCCTTGGTGAGACCCAGAGGCGCATCACCCTCTGGCTTGATCGAAATCTTGATTCCCCAGTCCATGTGGCCCCCGCCACCGTAGGCGTTGATTCCGCCGGGCTGTCCGTTCTCGGTGAACCAAGGCCAGCCTCGGTGAAGCCCCGGGCCGATTGACCTCACGGCGCTTGGCAAATCCTTTGATCGGAGCATCGGCGGAAGCAGGTCAGGATCGGCCGGTGGGCTGGACTTGGCCGCCACGTCATGGGCCAATCGACGCCACTCCTCCGGCGACAGCTTCCAGGAAACATCTGCCGCGAGGCCGGAGACAAAGCCCTCGATGGGACTAAGCCACTTAAGTCCGGCCAAGGCCGCTCCGAAAACGAGCAGCCCTAGCAGTATCAACGACACAGCTCCCGCCTTGCGGAACAGAAACACGGCAACGACCGGGCACACAGGCCAGACGTAAACCTGTGGCCCCACGGCAATCATTCCCGGACCAAAGCCCAGGCCAGCCAAACAAGCCATCGTCCAAGGCCCGGCAAAGGCGATCACCAGCAAAGCGGCTGCTCCCAAGAGCCGTCTAGGCACTGAGTTTTTCCAAGGTTTGGCAGGAAGCTGTTCGCTCACGTCAGAGCTGATCAGTTCTCACTTCAGCCCCAGCACGTCCTGCATCGAGTAGATGCCGGGCGGTTTGCCGACGACCCACGCGGAGGCGCGGAGGGCGCCGTTGGCGAAGGTGTCGCGGCTGCTGGCCTTGTGGGTCAGTTCCACGCGCTCGCCCAAAGCCGCGAAGATCACGGTGTGGTCGCCCACCACGTCGCCGCCGCGCACGGCGTGGATGCCGATCTCGGACGAAGTGCGTTCGCCGGTGATGCCCTGGCGGCCGTGGCGGAGCTGTTCCTCCAGCTGGACCTTGCGGACGTCGCCCAGGATCTCCAGCAGCGTGGTGGCGGTGCCGCTGGGGGCGTCCTTCTTCATGCGGTGGTGCATCTCCACGACTTCGAGATCGAAGGACGGCCCGAGAATTTCGGCGGCCTTGCGCGTGAGCCAGAACAGGGTGTTCACGCCCGTGGAGTAGTTGGAGGCCCAGACGATGGGGATCTTCGATTGAAGGTTTCTGATTTCCGATTTCTCGGCTTCGGAATGGCCGGTGGTGCCGATGACGAGGGCCTTGCCGTGCTGGGCGCAGAGGGCGGCGACGCCGGCGGTGACGTTGTGGAAGCTGAAGTCGATGACGGCGTCGCACTGCGGGACCTTCGCGGCGATGTCGTCGCCCTGATCGACGGCGGCGACGACCTGGAGGTTCGGATGCTGGGCGGCGCAGGCGATGAGGGCCTGGCCCATGCGGCCTTTGGAGCCGTTGATGAGGATCTTCGTCATGATGGGAGGGAGTGTGGGCGGAAGGTTTCCCGCCGGGAAAGCCCGGAGTGGCGTGCCCTCTTCCGGATGCCCAGAACCGGAAGCTCACCGGAGCCCGAGACGCGAAGCATCCCGTTCTGAACCAGCCCTCGATCTGGCCGACCTCTTCCCCCCCCCGCCAACGCTCTCGGTCAGCGCGAACGGCTCCACAGGCTCACGCCCAGCACTCCCAGAACGGCTCCGGCCACGATGCCGGCGCATCCGATCGCTTGGAGAGGCAGCGACTGGCCTTGGGCCAGCAGCACGGCCGAAAGCCCCACCACCACCGCGTCGGCTGCGAGCAGGACGGCACCGATCCACACCGGGGTGGATTCTCGGGCTTCGGATGGGATGGAAGTCCGGGCGGCGGGCGCTTCGGATTCGGCCTCGACGTGGGTGTTCGCTTCCGCGCGGCGGTTGAGGAATTGCCGCAGGCCCGGCGCGTCATTCGCGGGCACGGTGATGCGCACCGTCTGGGCCGGTTCTCCGGCCGACGGCTTCATCAGGGAATCCAATCCGCGTCCCAA
>CBFGQE010000670.1:0-2160 GCA_965650815.1 uncultured bacterium | reverse complement strand
GCCCTCGTGACCAACACCCCGCTCGACGGCGGCAAGGTCTTCGGCGGATTGCGCGTGCGGATGGACGGCGACGATCTCGCCCAATCGATCGACGTGGTCTTCCCGGTGAAGCCGGAGGACTTCGGCCTGCCCGCCGGCGCGGACCTGACCAACAACGCCTTCGCGCTCGTCGCCGCACGCCAGGTGTTGGACGTCGATGGCCAGACCAAGACGGTCTATGAAGTCATCGACCGGATGCACTACGAGGACGGCAAACTGGTGACCCATTCGCCGCCGTTCCTCGGGTTGTTGGGCACGGTCAACTTCGGCTACGACCTCATCGTCTATGCCTGCATGCAGGCCACGGGCGGCAACATCTCCGTCTCCGGTCGTGTCTGGGCGGCGGTGAAGGAAGGCGAAACCATCCTGACCAACACCATGCGCTATGTGCCCGGCGCGACGGTCAGCGTCGTGCCGCCGAACGGCGCGTTGCCCGGACAGCCCGGACGCCTCCGTCCCGGCACCACGGTCTCCACCGCCACCGGCACCAACGCCGCCTACGCGATCATCGCCCAGGTCTATCAATCCGGCGCAGCCACCGTGCGGGCCACGCATCCGCGTTTCCCCGGCCAAGCTGCTTCGGCCGTGCTGCCCGTGCTGACGCCGAGCCAGCGAGTCCACATCGGCAACGTGCTCATGCCGGTGGATCTCATCTTCTCCATCCCGCGCAGCGACTACTTCGATGACACCACCGCCCCGAACCTCGCCTTCGCCCACGCTCCGCAGCTGCCGCAGCCCGGCCCGACCAACGGCGCCACGCTCCGTGTCGTTGCTTCGGACAATCTCTCGACGCCGGATCTCACCTTGACCGTCGAGCAGGTTCTGCCGCTGGTGGCCGGAACCAACCTTTCGACCAGCGACATCGTGCTGACCGCGCTGACCAACGAACCCGTCGGCACCTTCGGCATCCGCGAAACCTTCCAGGTCACCAGCCCCATCGCCGCCCGGGTCATCCTCAAGGGCACGGCGCTGGACGCGGCGGGCAACGACCGCTCCAGCTTCTACGCGCTGACCTTCGGCGGCAGCGAACAGACGGCGACCAACGCCATTCCGCCGGCTGATCCGAACGACCGCGTGGGTCCGGCGGTGATCGCGTCGTTCCCCAGCCAGGGCTCTCGCGCCTTCGCTCCGGGGCAGTTGATCCGGCTGACGTTCAACGAACCGGTGGACCGCGCCGTGGTGGAAGACGAGTTCAGCCTGCGGCTCTTCCCCGAAGCGGGCCGCCCTTCCGTCACCCTAAGCGACGATCAACGCGAGCTGACCGTGGTCTTCGCCGATCTTTCGGGCGACACCGACTACACCCTGACGCTGACCTCCGGCATCAAGGACCTGCTCGGCAATCGCCTCGACCAGGACGTCACCCAAGCCGGCAACCAAAGCTACACGCTCGGCTTCCGCACCGCCGCCTTGCCCATCGCCACTCTGCCGGGCTTGAGCCAGGGCGGCGGCGGGTTGATCCACGGCCTCTTCGGCTATGTGCTGGAACGCAACGCCGGGCAGGGTCGCGGCGCGGTTGGCATCTACGACCTGTCTTCTCCGGCCCAACCCCGGCGCGTGTCGCAGATCCTTCTGGGCGGCGGTTATCCGCGCGACCTCGCGATGATCCCGCAATACGCCTACAAGCAGCGGACGAACGACGTCGTCGCGTTGACCAACGATCTGCTCGTGGTCGTGGGCGGCAATGTCGGCGTCGGCCAGAGCCAATACCTGCGCGTCTTCAATGTCTCCAATCCGCTCCAGCCCGAGCTGGTCGCGGCCAAGGCGCTGGCGGTGGACGGCTTCACCGTCGTGCCCCGCGCCCAATGGTCCGCGCCGCTGCTCGGCTACGCAGAGTTCGGCAACGCGTCGTCCATCGGCCTGCTCAACCTCCAGGCGGTCATCATCGCCGAAAACCTGACCAACGAGGAATTCCGCCGGATGCCCGAGCTGGGCTTCGCAGGCGTGGACCTCAACGGCGACGGCGACTACGTGGACGAAGGCGAAGAACTGCCGCTGCCGTCGAACGAAACCGACACGGTCGCGGGCAAGGTGGCGACGATCACCGTTCCCGAAACGACCCAGGTCATAGAGGACTTCTCCCTGGCCGATGGTGGCGCTTTCGTCGGCGCGGTCCTGAGCGAG
>CBFGQE010000669.1:0-2167 GCA_965650815.1 uncultured bacterium | reverse complement strand
TTGCCCAGGAGGCGGCGGGCGCGGCGGAGCCAGATGCGGGCGTCGTCGATCTGGCCCATCTGGCAGGCGTAGCAGGCGAGGTTGTAGGGGATCACGCCAACCTTGGGGAACTTCTCCACCACCGCGACCAGTTCGTCGAAGGCCTCGCGCGTGCGCTTCAGCTCGTGCAGGGCGAAGGACTGGTTGATCCAGGAATCCACCCGCTCCGGCGAGACGGTCAACTGCGCCCGGGCCACGGTCAGCGCCCCGGCCCAATCCTTTTTCATCGCGTGCAGCCGCCAGCGCAGGTCCATCACGTCGGGATGGCCGAGCAGCGCGGGGTTGAGCCGGGACAGCTCCACCAGCGCCTCTTCCGGCAGTCCCAGCTCCGCCCAGCCGACGGCGGCGTTCAGGATGTGGGAGTCCGGCGGTTCGATCGCATCCAGCGACATGGCCAACGTCTAGGTCCGGCCCGGACGGGATGCAAAGGGGAATTCGGAGCCCCGGCGCTGGCCGGACGTGGTCGAAGATGGACGGGCAACGGCTTGCTCCTCCACTTCGTCCTCCTCCTCGTCCTCCTCTTCATCGCTCCCCTCACAACGGCAGAAACCCGAGGAGGACGAGGACGAAGAGGAAGACGAAGAGATGGACAGGGAAGGGAACGCTTCCGAACCCCGGCGCTTGCCTGTGTCCGGCGCAACGGCTTTCGTCCCCGACATGCGCATCGGCATCACGCTCGGAGACGTCACCGGCATCGGCCCGGAAGTGGCCCTGAAGGCCGTGGCCCGGTTGGTGGCGGAGACGGAGGAACGTTTTCTCCTGATCGGCCCGGAACCGCTGGCTCGGCGGCTGGACGCCGAGTTGAAGACCGGTTTGTTGAACCCGGCTTCAGAGCGTGTGCAGTTGCTCGATCCACTGGAGAAACCATTGCCGGAGAAACTTTCTCCGGGGGCTGCGGCAGCGGCGAATGCGGCGCTGGCTTTCCTGCGGGAAGGCGCGAGGCGCTGCTTGTCCGGGGAACTGGCCGCGTTGGTCACGGCCCCGGTGAACAAGGAGGCGATCATCGAAGCGGGCCACCCCGGCTTCGTGGGGCAGACGGAGTTTCTCTCGGATCTCGCGGGCACCCGGGACACGGCGATGATGCTGCTGGGCACCGACGAACGCGGGCGCTGGCTGCGGGTGGCCTTGGTCACGACGCATCTGCCGCTGCGCCGCGTGCCCGACGCCATCACGCGCCCGGCAGTGCTGAAGGCCATTCGCTTGGCGGCGGACTCCTGTCGGCTGTTGGGCTTGTTCCGGCATCGCGTGGCCGTTTGTGGCTTGAATCCCCACGCCGGAGAAGGCGGGCATCTGGGCGACGAGGAGATCACAATCATCGCGCCCGCCGTGGCCGAAGCTAAAGCCGCCGGGCTGGATGTGGTCGGACCGTTCAGTGCCGACACGCTGTTCCATGAGGCCATCGCCGGCCGCCACGACGCGGTGGTGGCGATGTATCACGACCAGGGGCTGGCTCCGCTGAAGCTGGCGGCCTTCGACACCGGGGTGAACTGGACGCTCGGTCTGCCCTTCATCCGCACTTCGCCCGACCACGGCACCGCGCACGACATCGCCGGGCGCGGCGTGGCCAATCCCTCCAGCATGGTCTCGGCGATCCGTTTGGCGGCGCAATTGGCCCGGAACCGCCGCGCGTAGCAGCGCGGATTGGAGAATGGGCGTTCTGCGGATTGCAGCCGTTTCCGCGAACTGGCAGCGTCCGGCCCCTAAGTCATGAGACACGGCCCCATCGATCCCCAGCTCTTCGTCGGCAACCGCGACCGTTTGGCAAAGCTGCTCCTGCCCAACTCGCTCGCCGTGGTGAACGCCAACGACATCGTCACCACCAACGCCGACGCCAGCGGCCCCACCTTCCCCAACTCCGACCTCTTCTACCTCACCGGCGTGGAGCAGGAGGAAAGCATCCTCCTCCTCGCGCCGAACGCGCACGACGAGAAGATGCGGGAGATCCTCTTCCTCCGGGAAACCAGCGATCTCATCGCCCGCTGGGAAGGCCACAAACACACGAAGGAAGAGGCCCGGAAGATCACCGGCATCCAGAACGTGAAGTGGCTGTCGGAGTTCCCCGTCGTTTTCCGTTCCCTCATGTGCGAGGTGGAGAACGTCTATCTCAACGCCAACGAACACCGCCGCG
>CBFGQE010000668.1:0-2167 GCA_965650815.1 uncultured bacterium | reverse complement strand
CCGCCTTCGTCATAGCCGACATAGCCCGGAGGCGCGCCGATCAGCCGGGCGACCGAATGCTTTTCCATGAACTCGCTCATGTCGAGCCGCACCATGGCGGTCTCGTCATCGAACAGGAACTGGGCGAGACTCTTGGTCAGCTCGGTCTTGCCGACACCGGTGGGGCCGAGGAACATGAACGAACCGATCGGGCGGTTGGGATCCTGCAGGCCAGCGCGCGAACGACGCACCGCCTTGGCCACCGCGGCGACCGCCTCGGACTGTCCGATGACACGAGCACCCAGCGACGTCTCCATATGCAGCAGCTTCTCGCGTTCGCCTTCGAGCATGCGATCGACCGGGATGCCGGTCCAGCGGCTCACCACCTGGGCTATGTCGCTCGAATCGACGGTTTCCTTGGCCATGACCGGATCTGGCTTGCCGTCGCCATCGGCGTCGTCGGCCGCCTTGAGGCGCTTTTCGAGATCAGGAATCACGCCATAGGCCAGCTCGCCCGCCCGCGCCAGATCGCCCTGGCGCTGTGCGATTTCGAGCTGCGAACGGGCCGCATCGAGATCTTCCTTGATCTTGGTCGAGCCCTGCAGGCGTTCCTTCTCGGCCAGCCACTTGGCGGAAAGGGCCTGGGCCTGCTCCTCGAGATCGGCCAGTTCGGTTTCGAGCCGCACCAGCCGCGTCTTGGAGCCTTCGTCCTCTTCCTTGCGCAGAGCCTCGCGCTCAATCTTGAGCTGCATGATGCGGCGATCGAGTTCATCGAGGGCTTCCGGCTTGGAATCGACCGCCATGCGCAGCCGCGCCGCCGCCTCGTCCATCAGGTCGATGGCCTTGTCGGGCAGGAAGCGGTCGGTGATGTAGCGGTTGCTGAGCGTCGCCGCGCTCACCAGCGCGGAATCCGAAATCCGGATGCCGTGATGGAGCTCGTACTTTTCCTTGAGCCCGCGCAGGATCGAGATCGTGTCTTCCACGGTCGGTTCGTCCACGAAGACCGGCTGGAAGCGCCGGGCCAGCGCCGGGTCCTTCTCGACATGCTTGCGATATTCGTCGAGCGTCGTGGCACCCACGCAGTGGAGCTCGCCGCGCGCCAGAGCGGGCTTGAGCAGGTTGGACGCGTCCATGGCGCCATCGGCCTTGCCGGCCCCGACCAGGGTGTGCATTTCGTCGATGAAGAGAATGATCTGCCCTTCGGCAGCCGTCACTTCCGACAGCACCGACTTCAGCCGCTCCTCGAACTCGCCGCGATATTTCGCGCCGGCAATGAGCGCACCCATGTCGAGCGAGAGCAGGCTCTTGTTCTTGAGGCTTTCGGGCACGTCGCCATTGACGATGCGGATGGCCAGCCCCTCCGCAATAGCCGTCTTGCCGACGCCGGGTTCACCGATCAGCACCGGATTGTTCTTGGTGCGGCGGCTGAGCACCTGGATGGTGCGGCGGATTTCCTCGTCGCGGCCGATCACCGGGTCGAGCTTGCCTTCGCGCACATCCTCGGTGAGGTCGCGGGCATATTTCTTGAGCGCATCATAGCTGTTCTCGGCCGAGGCAGAATCGGCCGTGCGGCCCTTGCGGATGGCTTCGATGGCCTGGTTGAGACCCTGCGGCGTCACGCCGGCCGAGCTCAGGATCTTGCCGGCATCGGTATCCTTCTCGACGGTGAGCGCCAGCAGCAACCGCTCGACCGTGACATAGGAATCACCGGCCTTCTGCGCCGCGCTTTCGGCGGTGTCGAAGACCCGCGCCAATTCGCGGCTGAGATAGAGCTGGCTGCCATCGCCGGACACGGATGGAATCTTGGCCAGGGCCGCTTCCACTGCCGCCCGCGCCGCCTTGGGATCGCCCCCGGCGCGCTCGATCAGCCCATTGGCCATGCCCTGATCATCGTCGAGCAGGACCTTGAGCAGGTGGATGGGCGCAAACTGCTGATGCCCCTTGCCCAGGGCGATGGTCTGGGCACTCTGGATGAAACCGCGGGCCCGCTCGGTATATTTCTCGATATTCAAAGCAACTCTCCTTGTCTCGCCCGCTGCCCGGCCCATCAAGGCACCGGAACATGCGGCGGAAGCGTCGTCTGATGAAACGCCCGACACGCGGCGCTGCTCCATCACGAGGAATATATGGGGAGGGTTTGGCCCGGGAAAAGGGGGCACGCCGAAGCGCCGCCTGCAACGCGGTTGTC
>CBFGQE010000667.1:0-2168 GCA_965650815.1 uncultured bacterium | reverse complement strand
AGCGTGATGGTCAGCTCGCCGCCGAGGTGTTCGCGGAATTCCTCCAGGCCCTTGAGCACGACGAGCTGGCCGTCCTGGCCGGCGTTGAGCAGTTCGTTGGCGAAGAGCTCGAAGCCCAGCGTTTCCAGCAGACGCAGGATGCGTTCGGCCGAAGCGGCGTCGAGCATGCCCCGGCTGCGGCCATAGACGACATCGAGCGCGATGCCGATGGCGACGGCTTCGCCGTGGCGGAGCTGGTAGTCGGAGAGCTGCTCCAGCTTGTGCGCGGCCCAGTGGCCGAAATCCAGCGGCCGGGCGGAGCCGAACTCGAAGGGATCGCCGCTGGTGGCGATGTGGTTCAGGTGCAGCTCGGCCGAGCGGAAGATGAGCCGCTTCATCGGACCGGTCTCGAAGCGGGCCAGCGCAGTGGCGTTGCGCTCGATCTCCTCGAAGAACGCGGCGTCGCGGATGCAGGCGACCTTCACCGCTTCCACGTAGCCGGCACGCTTGTCGCGGTCGGGCAACGACGCGAGGAGCTGGAAGTCGTTGATGACGGCAAAGGGCGGGCAGAAGGTGCCGATGAAGTTCTTTTTCCCGAAGGCGTTGATCCCGTTCTTCACGCCCACGCCGGAATCGTCCTGCGACAGCGTGGTGGTGGGGATGCGGACATGGCGCACGCCGCGATGGGCGGTGGCGGCGGCCAGCCCGGCCATGTCGAGCAACGCGCCGCCGCCGATGGCCAGGACGTAGTTGTGGCGGTCGATGTGGTGCTTGTCGATGTGGCTCTGGATCTCGGTGATGTGGAAGTAGCCGTTCTTCACCCGTTCGCCGCCCTCGATGACGAGCGGCGGGCAGACGAGGTCGAGATCGAGCGGGAAGGCGGCGAAGTAGCGCTGGATGTCGGCCAGCAACCCGGGCCGGGCGGTGGCGAGCGATTCGTCGATGACCACGAGGGCCTTCACCCGGCGGGCCGGACGGCCGTCCACCAGCGTGTCGCGCAGGATGGCGTTGGCCGGATCGAAGACATGGTCGGTGAAGAAGACCTGGTGGCGGAACCGGACTTCGATGGGGCGCTCGATGCGTTGGACGGCTTCGGACATGCGTGACAGGAATGACGTTCTAGCGTCGAAACGGCTTCAAAACAAGACGCCCGTCCGGAGGACACCGGAAACGCGAACGGCCGACCGGGGTTCCGGTCGGCCGTTCGGGGAAAGGGGGATCGCTCAGGGTTCGGCGACGATCTTCGCGCGCTGGGTGTGGTATTCCTGCGGTGTGAGCTCGTCGGCCTTGTAGCGGCGGGTCAACTCGGCGAGGCGCTCCATCTTGGTCATCGGACCCTTGGGCTTCTCGGGTTCCGCGGCGATCACCGGGGCGGCGGTCGAGGTCACGCCCGCGGCGGCGTTCCATTTGTCGCTCAAAGCCTGCTGCGCCTGGATCTGCTTGGGGGAAGGTTCGGCCGGGATGGCGACGGGATTCGCGGTCTGGTGCTTATGAAGCGCCTCCATCGCCTTGAGCTGGGCGGGGGTGGCGGTCACGACGGCCGGAGAGGACGGGGGCGTCGGAGTGGCGATCGGGCCGCCACGCAGGGCTTCCAAGGCCTTCTGCTGGGCCGGGTTGTTCGAGGGGGTGGCCGCAGGAGCGGTGACCGCCGCCTGCGCCGGAGCGCGTCCACCGGCCTGCTGTTCACGCAGCGCTTGCAGCGCCTTCTGCTGGGCCGAATTGTCGGAAGCGCGGACGGCCGAGGGCGTGGGAGCGGGGGTGGAAGCCTGACCGGACTGGACCTTGCGGAGGGCTTCGAGGGCCTTGTTCTGCGCCTCGTTGTTCTGGGCGTGCGCGACGAAGAGCACGGAACCAACGGAGGCAAGCCCGGCGACGAGCAGCGGTCTGTGGAACTTCATGGTGCGAGGCTTCTAATTGAAAGGCACGGGGCAGGCAACAGCATTTCCCGGAACGCCCCAAACGGGGCCGCGTTTGACACTCCGCCAACCCCGCACCTAGCCTCCTCCCGTGACCTTGCGCGGCAAAAAGCTCGGGATGCTCGTCTCCTGCCAACCCTCCGAACCCGCCTTCTCCCATGCCCTCCGCACCGCCGGCGCGGCGCTGGATCTCGGGGTGGATGTCTATCTCTACTGCATCGACGACGCGGTGCCCGGCGTGGACGACCCGCGTCTCCAGGCCCTGAAGGAACG
>CBFGQE010000666.1:0-2171 GCA_965650815.1 uncultured bacterium | reverse complement strand
GCGGACCGTTGCTCGGGCAGGGACTCCAGCTTGGCCAGCATGGCGAAGTTGAGCGTCGGGCCGTTGGTGAACCGGATGGAGCGCGAGGACTCGACCGCGAGTAGCACCGGTGCGGCCAGCACCGCCACCAGGAACGCATAGCCGACCGCTTGGCCGATCATGCGCGCCGCGGGTTGGCTGCGCTGCCACTTCGACTCCGGCTCGGTCAGCAGCACCAGCAGCACATACCCCGTGAAGTAGCCGATGCTCAGCGCCATCAGATAATACATCGTGAGGTAGGGGAACAGCTCGAAGCCCAGTTTGAACGGCCCGAACGGCACGGCGAACGATCCGGCTATGCCCGCACCCACGAACGCGATGCCCGCCACCACGAAGAGGAAGCTCAGCATGTTCCGCCCGAGCGAACTGGTCTCGGTGCTCATCGAGGGCCAGCGGAACCCGATCAGGATGAGCGGCACCAGCGACGTCATGCTCATCAGGATGAACCGCAGCCGCAGCACGGTGACGGAGGTGAACGGCGTCAGGATCATCTGCTTCTGCGCCGCGAGATTGGCCATCAACGCCTCGCCAAATGGCAAACCATCAGTGCCCTTCATCGCCGAGACGATGGGCAGCAGCAGATAGAGGCTTAAACCGGCCACACCGAAGCCGACCGTTTTGAAGAGGAACGGAAACTGGAAGAACTTCATCCCGCGAATCCAGATCAAGGCACCGACGAAGAACGGGAAGAACGCGATCATCGCGGCGTTGTTGGTCACGCCCAGTCCGTAGGCCAGTGCCAAGAAATGCACCCAGCGGTCCTTGCCGGTGAGGCGGTGCTCCATCAAGCAGCGGATGCAGTAGGCGAAGACCAGCAGGTCGAGCATCTCGCCGGTCAAAGCCGTGGCGTGTTCCCAGAACTTGAGCTGGAAGGCGCAGACCATCGCCGCCACGACCGGAGGCACCCATGCGAGGGGGATGGAGAGCAAACCCTTTTCATGCGGCTCGCGGTTGCGCTGATCGCGCGTGCGGTCATGCGGCAGGATCGCCACCGTCCGGGCCAACTGGTAGAGCGCCGCCGCCGCGAACACGGCCGAAAGCAGGTTCATGGCGAAGAACTGGGCCGATCCGCCGATCCAGCCGATGGGCCGCGTCAGCAGCCAGAGCAGGGGACGCGCGGTCTGGTTGTAGGGTTCCCATTGCGCGACCTCGTTGGCCGTCGCGAGGCTGGCGAGGCTCACGAAGGAGTTCAACGTGGCCAGAAAGATCGCCAATCCGGCCAAGGAAACGATCCAGGGCAGGCTGCTGAAGAGACGGAAGGGCTTCTGCATAGGTGTAGCGGTTACGGCGGAGTTCAGCCCATGCGCGGACCGGTTGGCAAGCCCGGGGGCGTTTTCCGGGGTGGTTTTGGCAACGGACAGTCGGTGGCTCTTTATTGCATCTGGTCCGCGAGCGAGCCGCTGTAGCCGGTCAGTTCCAGAAAGGCCGAACCGATCTCGCGTCCGGCACCGTCCAGCACCCGGCAGGCGCCTTCCCAGTAGGCGATGCCACCGAGCGAGCCGGTCAGCTCCTGCTTCGCGGCCAGTGGTGAGAGCGTCAGCGTGGTCGCCGGGGCAAAGCCTTCCGGCAGCTTCAACCGAATGCCCGCAGGATAGACCGCACTGGTGTCGGGGCTACGCCACGTTCCGGTGGGTTCCCAAGTGAACCGGTCCGGCCCGATCTGTTGGACACGGCCTGCGCGGTCGATGTGCGCCAGCGTGGAGAACCGGTCGATGGTGCCGTCCTTCCGCCGCAGCACATAGACCATCAGTTCGGTGCCGTCGTGGAACTGGATGGCCGTCCAGTCCCAGCCGGTCTGCCCGTCCTCCAATTGGCTGGAGCTGATCTCGTGGTCCATCCACGACTCGCCCGTAACCGGAATCGTCTCCGTGCCGAGTCGCAGTTCGCCGGAGGTTTGCAGTCGGGTGAAGGTCAAGTAATGGATCGCGGCGGTCGGATCGGCGCCTTTGCGGGAAAGACCGTTGGTGCCGAAGACGACCAGCGGTTTGCTCGGCACGAGCCGGAGCCGGAACGACGCTTCGGCCCGGATTCCGCCGAAGAGCTCCATTGCTTCCGTCGTGTCGTTCGTCATCCGCAGGCGCCACGGGCCGTTGAAAACCGCCAACCGGTTCGTGGCCGCGTTCGCGTCCCAG
>CBFGQE010000665.1:0-2177 GCA_965650815.1 uncultured bacterium | reverse complement strand
CCATGAACATCGTCCAGATCACCCCCGGTGCCGGCGGCATGTTCTGCGGCGGCTGCTTCCGCGACAACGCGCTGGTCGCCGAGCTGCGCCGCCAGGGGCACCACACGCTGATGGTGCCGCTCTACCTGCCGCTCACGTTGGACGAAGCGGACCAGACCGCCGGCACTCCGACCTTCTTCAGCGGCATCAACGTCTATCTGGAACAGCGTTGGGCCTGGTTCCGCCGCGCGCCCAAGTGGCTCCATTCCCTCTTCGCCTCGCCCTTTCTCCTCAAGCTCGCGGGCAAACACGCCGGCAAGACCAAGGCCGCCGACGTGGGCGACATCGCCATCTCCATGATCCTCGGCGAGGAGGGCAACCAGGCACGCGAACTGGAGGAACTCGTCTCCTGGCTCAAGGCCAACGAGCGGCCCGACGTCGTCTGCCTTTCCAACGCATTGCTCGCTGGGTTCGCGCGTCGCTTGAAGCAGGAGCTGAAGTGTCCCGTGGTCTGTGTGCTCCAAGGCGAGGACACCTACCTCGACTCCATGCCCGATTCCCATCGCGACCGCGCTTGGGCCGCGCTGCGCGACCGGGCCCGCGACTGCGATCTCTTCATCGCCCCCAGCCGCTTCTTCGGCGATCTCATGGCCGAACGCCTCGGCCTGCTGCCCGACCGCGTGAAGACCGTGCACAACGGCATCAACCTCGAAGGCTACGGCGACATCGCGTCGGCGCGGCAGGGCTTCCATCAGCCGCCCGTGCTCGGCTACTTCGCCCGCATGTGCCCGGACAAGGGCCTCGACGGCGCGGTCGGCGCGTTCATCGAGCTGAAGAAACGCGACGCGACGAAGACGCTGAAATTCCATGTCGGCGGTGGCTGCGGTCCGGGCGACGAACCCTTCGTCTTCCAGCAGAAGTCCCGCCTTGCCCAAGCCGGCGTGCTGGACGACGTCGTCTGGTTCCCCAACGTCAGCCGCGAGGACAAGCTGCGGTTCTTTGCCGGGTGCGACGTCTTTTGCACTCCGGCGCTCTACGGCGAAGCCTTCGGCCTCTACGTCATCGAGGCGATGGCCGCCGGCCTGCCCGTGGTCCAGCCGCGCCACGCCGGCTTCCCCGAGATCGTGGAGAAGGCCAACGGCGGCCTTCTCACCCCGCCCGGAAACGTCCCCGCGCTGGCCGACGCCATCGGCGAACTGCTCGCTGATCCGGGCCGGGCGAAACGCCTCGGCGAAACCGGGCATCGATCGGTCTTCGAGCACTTCCACATCGCCCGCATGGCTCGGGAAACGGTCGAGGTTTACGAGACAGCCCGGACGCTCCGGGCCGATGCGGTCCGGTGACCGGGAACAGCGGGATCGACGCGCGCACCCAGGCCGGGAATCGTGGCGGGGTTCTCCCGACGTGAAACCGCATCTCACCAATCTTCTCCGGACCGGATTCCTGCATCTGGTCGTTGCTGCGGCGCCGCTCGCCGCTGCTGAGCCCTGCCGCATCGAAGTGGTGGAGAAAGGCTCGGGTTGGCCGGTGCCGTTGGTGGAGCTGAAGACCACGCACCAGAGCGCCTTCTACACCGACAACGCGGGCGTGGTCGCCATCGATGCTCCCGAGCTGCTCGGGCGCGAGGTCTTCTTCCATGTCTCCAGCGACGGCTACGAAGTGGCGAAGGACGGCTTCGGTTATCGCGGCGTTCGGCTCACGCCGGAGCCGGGCAAGACGCTGAAGATCGAGGTCGAGCGCACCATGATCGCGCGTCGGCTGGGGCGGCTCACCGGGGCCGGGCTCTTCGCCGAAAGCCAGCGCACGGGCCGCGACCTGGATTGGAAGGAGAGCGGCGTCTTCGGTTGCGACAGCGTGCAGACGGCGGTGCATCAAGGGCGACGCTACTGGCTCTGGGGCGACACGACGTTGCCGCAGTATCCGCTGGGAATTTTCGACAGCCTGGGCGCGACGTCCGCCTTGCAGCCGTTCACCCGCTTTGAGCCGCCGTTGCGGCCCGACTTCGACTTCATCCGCGACGAACGCGGCCGCCCTCGCGGCATCACGCCGATGCCGGGCGAAGGTCCCACTTGGGGCACGGCGATGGTCAGCCTGCCCGACCGCAACGGCACGCCGCGCCTTGTCTGCACCTACATGAAGGTGCGGGCCTCGATGGAGGCGTATGAGTGGGGCTTGGCCGAGTGGAACGAAGCGGCGCG
>CBFGQE010000664.1:0-2179 GCA_965650815.1 uncultured bacterium | reverse complement strand
GTGACGGCGCGTGATTTCGTCTATTCCATCCACCGCGCGCTCACGCCGTCGATCGGCGCGGAGTTCACGATGTATCTCTACCCGATCGCCGGGGCGCAGGAGTTCAACACGGGCAAGACCACGGACTTCTCCACCGTCGGGGTCAAAGCGATCGATGACCACACGCTCCAAGTGACGCTGAAGGCGCCGACGCCGTATTTCCTGCCGATGCTCGACATCGCCACCTACATGCCGGTGCACCAGGCGACCATCGAGAAGTTCGGCCCGATGGGCCAGCCGCGCACGCCGTGGACGAAGCCCGAAACCTTCGTGGGCAACGGCGCCTACACCTTGAAGGAATGGTCGCCGAACAAGGTGATCGTCCTGAAGAAGAACCCCCACTATTGGGACGCGGCCGATGTGAAGCTGGAGGAGATCCACATTTATCCCACCGAGCTGCTCGACTCCGCCGAACGCGCCTTCCGTGCCGGCCAGCTCCACGTCACGCACGGACTCCCGTTTTCCAAGATCGACAGCTATCGGAAAGAATCGTCGCCGCTGCTGAAGACCGTTCCCTATCTCCGCACCCAATACATCGGCTGCAACGTGACCAATGGCGTCCTGGCCAACGTGAAGGTCCGCCGCGCCTTGGGCTTGGCCATTGACCGCGAAGCCATCGTCAACACCGTGACGCGCGGCGGCGAACGTCCCGCCACCAGCTACGTGCCGCCCGACACCTACGGCTACACCGCGCGCGCCAAGCAGCCCCATGATCCCGAGACCGCCAAGAAGCTTCTCGCCGAAGCCGGTTTCCCCAACGGCGCAGGCTTCCCGGCTATCGAAATGATCCTCTTCACCTCCGAGGCCAACAAGCTCGTGGCCGAAGCCATCCAGCAGATGTGGAAACAGACGCTCAACATCACGGTCGGCCTGGCCAACATGGAGAAGAGCGTTTTCCTCGACCTCTGCAACAACCACAACTACCAGCTCTATCTCGGCGGCTGGACGGCCGATTACCCGGACCCGAACGGCTTCCTGGAAATGTGGGAGAGCGCCACGCCCGCCAACTACACCGGCTTCAACGACGCCCGCTACGACGCCGCGCTCAAGGCCGCCGCCAACGAGCTCGATCCCGCCAAGCGCTACGAGCATCTCCAGCAGGCCGAAGTCGTGCTGATGGACGAGGCTCCGATCCTCCCGATCTACCACCACACCCGGGTCTTCCTCATGCGCCCCTCGGTGCAGGGCTGGCACAAGAACCCGCTGGACACCTGGGCCCCCAAGCTCGTTTCGCTGGACCCGACGGCGAAGTGAAGAGGCTTCGGACCGGCAAGCATCCGGCCTTGCAGAAAGCCCGTGCTCCGGCCTTTTCGCCGCGCAGTTTGCCGGACAGTTCGAGGGCCGGGCGTGGAAATCCCGAAGAATTCCGCAGCGGCACGTTCCTTGCCTGAAATTCGGCGTCGCCACGGGGAAAGCCGGGCGCTGCCGGGTCCAACGGATGGAACCCGATGGCCCGCCCGGACAGCCACGGAGGCGTTCCTCGGCGACACGACAAACCCGTATGAACTCGGCGCTCGAACTGACCATCGGCCACCTCTATTTCGTGCAACCCGGACCGCCTGAATTCCGCTGGCCGCCGGGACTCCGGCCCGAGGCCCAGGTGCAGCTCATCTACCGCAAAGACAACTGGTGCCTCGTGAAGACCTGGCAGGGAAAGGTCTTCAGCGTGCCGGAGGACTGCCTGTCCATCGATTGATCGGGCTGGCCCGGAGGGAGGAGAAAACACATCCCGCGTGCAGACAGTTCGGGAAGGTGGCCTAGTCGGGCTGCGCCACGGATCTCTTGGCTATCTCCGCCCTTCGGGCCGCGTTCTTGCAGTTTCACCCGACCGGGTTTGACGTGGCGGCGATCTGCTCGGCCAGTTCCTCCGCCGGATAGGTCCAGATCTCGGCCAGGGTCGGGTGATAGTGGGGGATGGCGGCGAATTGGGCGACGGTCATCCGTGCGGCCATCGCCACGGCGATCTCGTGGATCAGCTCGCCACCCACCGGACCGACCGCTGCGCCGCCGAGGATTTCGCCGCTCTTCGGATCGGCCAGCAGCTTCACGAAGCCGTGCCTTACCTCCATGATCATCGACTTGCCGTGGTCGTTGAACGGGTAGCTCGCGCTGAGGAATTCCACGCCGCGTCCCTTGGCCG
>CBFGQE010000663.1:0-2182 GCA_965650815.1 uncultured bacterium | reverse complement strand
TGGCGCGGTTGCAGCGTCACCGGCGGCTGGTCGCTGCCGGTTGGGCTGACGGTGATCTGGAGCCAGCGGTTGCTCCCCGAGAACGACGTCGCGCCGAAATCCAGCGTGGCGGTGAACAGCCCGTTGCTGAGGACCAACCCATTCGTCGCGTAGGCCGTGCCCACCGAGTTCCCGCCGCTCGCGGCGTCGAACAGGGTGAAGATCAGATCATGCGGCCCCTGGACCGGCGCGCCCGCCACGTCCAAACGGCCCTGGTAGGTGAGCGCGGTGCTCTGGGCGCGGGCGGAGAAGCCCGGGACCGAGCCGAGGACGGCAAGCAGGAGCAAGGGGAACAACCGGTTGTTGAAGCGCATGGGAATCCTTTCAGAACGAGACGGAACTGGCTCGGCGCATCCCGCCAGATCGACCACCGCTTGGCAAGCCGTGCCGGCTCTGGACATCGCCGCGAGCCGTCGCCCATCCTCCTCCGTCATGTCGCTGAAGCCGTTGGTCATTGCCGGTCGTGAGTTTTCGTCCCGCCTCTTCTTGGGCACGGGGAAGTTCCCCTCGCCGGAATCGATGCGCGACGCGCTCGCGGCCAGCGGCACGCAGATGGTCACGGTGGCGTTGCGCAGAGCGGACTTGTCCGGGAAGAAAGATCCATTCGCGAACATCCTGGAGTTCATCGACCCGACGAAATACCTGGTCCTGCCCAACACCTCGGGCGCGATGAACGCGGAGGAAGCCGTTCGCCTTTCCCGCCTCGCCGCCGCCGCCGGATTGCCCAAGTGGGTCAAACTGGAGATCCATCCCGACCCGCGCTACCTGCTGCCCGATCCGGTGGAGACTTTGAAAGCCGCCGAGGTTCTGGTGAAGGAAGGCTTCACCGTGTTGCCCTACATCAACGCCGATCCCGTGCTCGCCAAGCGGCTCCAGGACGTCGGCACCGCCACGGTCATGCCGCTCGGGTCGCCCATCGGTTCCAATCGCGGCCTCGAAACCCGTGGCCAGCTCAGGATCATCATCGAACAAGCCACCGTGCCCGTGGTGATCGACGCCGGCATCGGCGCGCCCAGCCACGCGGCGGAAGCGATGGAACTCGGGGCCGACGCCGTCCTGGTCAACACCGCCATCGCCATCGCGCCCGACGCGAACCGCATGGCCCGCGCCTTCAAGATGGCCGTGGAAGCCGGCCGCGACGCCTATGAGATGGGTCTCGGTGCGCCGCTCGAAACGGCGAGCGCGACCAGCCCGTTGACCGCTTTTCTGAACTAGCCGATTCCCCTCATCGCATGAGCATCCCCACTCTTCCTCAAGCCCGGGTCAAAGATCTTCTCCAGAAGCTGGCCAAGTCCCGCCTGCTCGTCGTCGGCGACGTGATGCTGGACCAGTTCGTCTGGGGCCGGGTCTCGCGCATCTCGCCGGAAGCGCCGGTGCCGGTGGTGGACTTCGACCGCGAGAGCTTCATGCCCGGCGGCGCGGCCAATGTGGCCCGCAACCTCGCCGAGCTGAAGGTGCCGGTGGAGCTTTTCGGCGCGGTGGGCAAGGACGAGACCGCGCAGAAGTTCCGCAAGCTGCTCGCCCAACAAACCATCGGATCGAAGGGCCTGCTCTCCATCCCCGGCCGCAATACGTCGATCAAGACCCGCATCGTCGCGCAGCAGCAGCAGGTCTGCCGGCTCGACCGCGAAACCCGCGACGACCTCACGCTCAAGGAGACCGCCCGGCTGCTGAAGACCATCGAGACCGTCTTGCCCGAGACCGACGCCATCATCGTGGGGGACTACGGCAAGGGCGTCGTCACCCAGCCGCTGCTGGACGAGCTGAAGGCGCTCTGCAAGCCGCGCGGCATCTGGCTGAGCGTCGATCCCAAGCCGGTCCACAAGGTGGATATTTCCGGCGTCTCGCTCATCACACCGAACCGCAAGGAAGCCTTCGAGCTGGCCGGAATGGCCGACGAAAAACGCCACGCCGATCCGCTGAAGGACACCGCGTTGCTGAACGTGGCGGAGAAGCTCCTGGGCGAACTCCAGCCCGCGCTGCTGCTCATCACGCTGAGCGAGCTGGGCATGTTGCTCTGCAAGCGGGACGAAAAGCCGTTCCACATCCCGACCGTCGCGCAGGAAGTCTTCGACGTGTCCGGCGCGGGCGACACCGTCATC
The DNA here is from genome assembly GCA_965650815.1 of uncultured bacterium. Taxonomy (GTDB): domain Bacteria; phylum Verrucomicrobiota; class Verrucomicrobiia; order Limisphaerales; family CANJSG01; genus CANJSG01. The sequence continues at coordinate 41 of CBFGQE010000663.1, read as the reverse complement.
GCCACGTTCACCGCCGCCATCGCCGCCGGGGCCTCGCCGGT
>CBFGQE010000662.1:0-2186 GCA_965650815.1 uncultured bacterium | reverse complement strand
CCTTCACGGTCCCCCTCCACAAACCAGACGTAACCGAAGCCAAAACCATGCTCGTTCCCACACCGTTCTTCGGCCGACTGCGCAGGAATGCGCAAACCGTCGCCAAACGCCAAGCCGGGTTCACCCTGATCGAACTCCTGGTCGTCATCGCCATCATCGCGATCCTCGCCGGAATGCTCCTGCCCGCCCTGGCCAAGGCCAAGGACAGCGCCTTGCGCGCAAAATGCAGCAGCAACGTCCGCCAGCTCAACTTGGCCCTTCGGATGTATGCCGAGGACAACAAGGACAAGATGCCCGACATCTCCACGCCTTGGGCCTGGGACGTTCCCACCGTCGCCGTGAACAGCATGGTGGCCAACGGTGCCAGCCGTGGCGTCTTCTATGATCCCGCCCACCCCGAACACAACGACCTCCGGCATTGGAACTACGCGAGCGGCACTCCACGAGACTCGGCGCTGGAGATAGCCCCGAACCCTACCGGCTACCGCATCACCGGATACTTCTTCGCGTTCAATAGATCAGCCATCGCCGGAGAATTCCAGACGACCAGCCTCAATCCTTCTCCTGTCCAGAAGGGTCCGATCACCATCAATCCCGGACCGGCTGAAAGGCCGTTGATCTCAGATGTCGTCATCTCCGATAAAAAATCGAAGACCGATTCCACAATCAGATTCCGGGACATCGCTGGCAGCTCCGAAATCGCGCATCGCACCGCCCACTTGGCGAAGGCGAAGCCATCCGGTGCCAATACCGGCTTTCTCGACGGCCATGTGGCTTGGAGCCGTTACTCCGATATGGAGGTCGTCGGCGAAGGCCAAAACATCGGCGGCCAGGTTTTCTTTTGGTGGTAAGGGTCAGCGGGTGTTGCGACGGCGGCGGGCCCGACGGGGTTCGCCGCCGTTTTTCTTAGAACCAGGCGCGGCTGAGCGCGGGCTTGTCACCCGGTCGGCGGAACGGCTTCACTCCCGCCCACATTCCCGATGACGCGCATCCTCGGCATCTCCGCCTTCTATCACGACAGCGCCGCCGCTCTGGTGGTCGATGGGCGCATCGTCGCGGCGGCCCAGGAGGAGCGGTTCACCCGCAAGAAGCACGACCCCGATTTCCCCGCGAACGCCGTCGCCTATTGTCTGCGTGAAGCGCGCTTGGCCGAAGCCGATCTCGACTACGTCGCCTTCTACGACAAGCCGCTGCTGAAGTTCGACCGGCTGCTGGAAACCTACCTGTCTTTCGCGCCCGTCGGTTTCCGCAGCTTCAAGCTGGCGATGCCCGTCTGGCTCAAGGACAAGGTCTATCTCCGCCGCACGCTCAAGCAGCACTTGCAGGGAGCCAAGCGCGCGAAGTTCGTCTTCACTGAACATCACGAAAGCCATGCGGCAAGTGCCTTCCTCCCGAGCCCGTTCGCCGAGGCGGCCATCCTCACCATCGACGGCGTGGGCGAATGGAGCACCGCAACCATCGGTCACGGCCAATGCCATCGCTTGAGCCTGCTGCGCGAGCAGTCCTTTCCCCATTCGCTCGGCCTGCTCTATTCCGCCTTCACCTATTACTGCGGCTTCAAGGTGAACAGCGGCGAATACAAGTTGATGGGCCTCGCCCCCTACGGTCGTCCGGTGTTCGCCGATATGATTCGCGAACGGCTGATCGATCTGAAAGACGACGGCAGCCTCTGGATGGACCAGAGCTACTTCAACTACTGCCCGGGCCTGACCATGACGAACGAGCGGTTCCACACGCTCTTCGGCGGACCGCCGCGCGATCCAGAGTCGCGCATCGAACAGCGCCACATGGATCTCGCCGCCAGCATCCAGGCGGTCACGGAAGAAGCCGTTCTGCGCATGGCCCGGGAGGCGCATCGGCTGACCAACTCCAAGAACCTCGTCCTCGCGGGCGGCGTCGCGCTCAACTGCGTGGCCAACGGGCGCCTGCTGAGGGAAGGACCATTCGCGCGGCTCTGGGTGCAACCGGCCTCGGGCGACGCCGGCGGCTCTTTGGGCGCGGCCTTGTTCACGTGGCACCAGCTGTTGGAAAACGAGCGGACACTTCCACAGCCCGGCTCCGTTTCCTTCCCGCCCGATTTCCAGCAAGGCAGTTTGCTCGGCCCCCGGTTCACCAGCGACGAGGTGGAAGCACACCTTCGCGGCGTCTCAGCACCCTATCGCCGCCACCCCGACGAGGCCGCGCTC